>CAZSDR010000012.1:329-11316 GCA_964605695.1 uncultured Candidatus Saccharibacteria bacterium
TTTTTGGTCTTTTGGGGTTTGTTGTGTTCTTTTGGGGGGGGGGGGGGGGGGGGGCGCCGCGGGGGGCCCCCGCGCCGATTCCACTCATCTTGTCGTCTATTTTCTTGATGTTGGGCAGGGCGACGCGATTTTCATAGAAACACCAGATGGCGTACAGGCCTTGATTGACGGTGGACCGGACGGAACGGTAGTTCGCGAATTAGGCAAACTGATGCCGTTTTTTGATCGTACCATTGACGTGGTAGTAGCTACTCATCCTGATAAAGATCATGTCGGCGGGTTGATCGATGTGCTCGAACGTTTTCAGGTACCTTTAGTGGTGTCTACTGAGAACGTGAGCGACACTAGCGCATCGGAGCTATTTCAAGAACAGATGAGTAATGAGGGAGCAGAGATTGTGATGGCTCGCCGTGGGCAAAGGATTGCTCTCGGAGCTTCAACCACACTTGAGATTCTGTACCCGGAGAGCAATCCGCGCGACATGGAAAGCAATGCTTCTTCAATCGTGGCCAAACTCACGTACGGCGAGACATCTTTTATGCTGACCGGAGACTCGCCAAAGCGGATCGAAGAGTATTTGGTTTTGGTCGAAGGGGAATATCTTAAGAGTGATGTATTGAAGGTCGGGCACCACGGTTCGCGTACCTCAACCTCGGAAATGTTTCTTGATGAAGTACAACCAGACTTTGCTGTCGTTTCCTCTGGAAGAAACAATAGCTATGGCCATCCTCATGTAGAAGTGACCGATTTACTCTTTAACACCGGAGTCGAGACACTTTCGACGGCAGAATTAGGCACGATCACTTTTTATTCTGATGGTGAGCGAGTGTGGTACGAATAAGGAAAGGCCCGCGCGAAGCGCGGGCCTTTCCTTATTCTCGCTAAATTATTTTAGCTTCCTTTAGGGTCTTGTAAGCGCCGTTCTTGGCAATAGTGCGCAAGCCTTTAGTTGAGACTTTAATAGTGACGGTCTTCTCGAGCTCAGGCACATAGATGCGCTTTTTCTGGAGGTTGGCTTGGCGAGCCACTTTTCCGCACGGGTTAAACTGCGTCGCACGAGTGCGGTTACTGTAGCGGCCCCCAATCTGGGTTTTCTTGCCGGTGATGTCGCATTGCTTGGCCATATTCAATAAGAATTACGTGGCCGCTATCGTAGCACACTACTTTGATTCTGCAAGCTTTTCCCGTATGATGTTCTAATCTATGGAACTTCAAATCGCTATCATTATTGCCCTGATTCTCTCCATCGTGATTCATGAGGTTGCGCATGGGCACGCCGCCAATTGGCTGGGCGACCCGACGGCTCGTCTCCAAGGAAGGCTGTCAGCTAATCCATTGGTGCATATTGATCCGCTTGGATCAGTCATTATTCCGGCTCTACTCTTCTTTAGTAATGCGGGAATCCTGTTTGGTTGGGCTAAGCCAGTGCCGTATAACCCATACAACTTACGAAATCAAAAGTGGGGAGAAGCCATTGTGGCTGCGGCTGGTCCGGCGGTCAATCTTCTTTTGGCACTTATATTTGCGGCTCTTATCAGAGCCGGCGATACCCTCGGCCTGTCGACTAATTTTATTGAATTGGCTTGGTATATCGTCTTTATCAATGTGCTCTTGGCGCTATTTAATCTGATCCCGTTTCCGCCGCTTGATGGTTCTAAAATACTCTTGGCTGTTTTGCCCCTAAGGGCACAGAGGCAGTATCGTGGCTTTCTTCGGGTTGCCGAGCAGTATGGGATGTTTGCTCTGATTGCTTTCCTCTTCATCTTCATTACTTTCCTGTCCGGTCCCTTCTTTGATTTCATTTATAACATGGTTAATTTTTTGACAGGTACGTAAGGAGCACAGTAAAAAATCGATGAGATGCGAGGCGCGGGCAGGTGCGAAGCGCAGGCGTATATCGCTATACGACGAAGTGACAAGCCGGGGCCCGCAACGAAGCAGATCGCGATTTTTGGCTGTGCTCAGGTTGCATAATTCGCGGAATATAGTACTGTATGCGGGCTTTCACTATGGCAACAATCAATCAATTAACTAAGAAGAGGCGCCGCAATCCCGCTAACAAATCTAAGACGGGTGTTTTGCAGGTGGGTCTTAACTCAGTGAAGAACCGACCAAATGCTTATAATTCTCCCTTCAAGCGTGGCGTCTGTACACGCGTAACTACCAAGACTCCTCGCAAGCCAAACTCAGCGATTCGTAAGATTGCTCGTGTTCGACTGAGTAACGGACAAGAGATCACAGCCTACATTCCAGGAGAGAAGCACTCACTCCAGGAACACTCCGTGGTCTTGGTTCGCGGCGGTCGCGTGAAGGACATTGGTGTGCAGTACACCGTCGTACGCGGTAAGTATGACGCTACGGGTGTAGATGCGCGCCGCCGTGGACGTAGCCGATATGGAGCAAAGAAACCGAAATAAACTAATTATTAAATAGTCTATATTCGCTATAGATAACGATAGAAACATATGCGAAGACCAATCAAAAATCGTAACGTTGTAGGAGCCGATACCAAATACGGCTCAGTTGATGTGGAGCGTCTTATCAATTACGTGATGCTTCGTGGCCAGAAAGAGACCGCGCGCAAAATCGTATACGCCGCTTTTACTGAAATTAAAGATGCCAAAGAAGGTGGTGGCGATCCGCTTGAGATCTATGCAGCTGCGCTTCGAAACGCTGGTCCGCAGATGGAAGTGCGCTCACGTCGTGTTGGTGGAGCGAACTACCAGGTACCGCGTGAGGTACGTCCAGAGCGCCGAACCGCTCTCGCTCTACGCTGGATCATAGCTGGTGCTCGCGGACAAAAAGGTGTCCCGATGCATAAAGCACTTGCTCAAGAATTGATGTTGGCCGCTCGCGAAGAGGGAAATGCGGTGAAGAAGAAGGAGGATACTCATAAGATGGCTGAAGCGAACCGAGCTTTCGCCCACTTCGCTTGGTAGAGGCAATTTTGAATGAACTACTGCGTTGCGTTCACGAAAAAACCGCTCGTCGTACGATCTAGTACGCCTTGCGGTTTTTTCGTTCCGCGCCTTGTATTTCATTTCAAAATTGCCTCTACACAGATAAAGAGAGAGCACTTTTATCTACAGTCCATATGAAATTTTATTTTCGGACGTTTTATACTAATGTTAGTTTAACAATCTAAATCACTCCAATGCGCACATAAACATAGCTTTCGTTTTTTATTATCAAATCTAATCAATCTATATATGGCGAAAGGCGCAACCTTCAAAAAAGAAAAAAAGAAGCCGAAGAAAGACAAGGTGAAGAAATAATCAAGGCACGAAAAAGCTGGGCGTACGCCCAGCTTTTTCGTGCCTCAGACGGTTGCCGTTTTTCTACTTATACCGTATAGTATCGCCCATTGATGTGCCGAAAGGCATTTTTCTTTCTTTGTCGCGACCAGGCCCTACAAAGCTCTGTGTGAGCAAGGAGGAAGAGGTTCAATTATCAATCATTACCATTTCATTTTTATTTTATGGCCCGTGAATTTCCCATTGAGCGCATGCGCAACTTCGGTATCGTTGCCCACGTCGACGCCGGCAAGACCACCACGTCCGAACGTGTGCTTTTCTATACCGGCATGAGTCACAAGATCGGTGAGGTGCACGATGGTGCTACCGTCACTGACTGGATGGAGCAGGAGCGCGAGCGCGGTATCACCATTACAGCCGCCGCTATTTCTTGTAATTGGTCAAAGACTGATGTGGCCGATCGCAAGGATAAAGCGCAGATGTATAACTTCAATATCATCGACACTCCGGGTCACATCGACTTCACCGCTGAAGTAAAACGTTCAATGCGCGTTTTGGACGGCGCCGTGGTCGTATTCGACTCTGTCGCAGGCGTGGAGCCACAATCAGAAACCAACTGGGGCTATGCCGACGAGGCTGGGGTCCCTCGTATCTGCTTCATCAATAAGATGGACCGTTTAGGTGCTGACTTTGAAAAATCATACAAGAGCATTCTTGATCGACTTTCAAAAAAGGCAGTACGTATTCAATTACCATGGGGTTCAGAGGATAAGCTTCAGGGAGTCGTTGATCTTATTAAAATGAAAGCCTTCGTGTTTGAAGGTGAAATGGGCATGGATGTGCGTGAGGTAGAAATACCGGATGAACTTAAGGCTGATGCAGAAAAATACCGTGCCGAGCTCGTAGAACGTGTCGTTGAGCATGATGATGCGTTGATGGAGGCGTTTCTTGGCGGGCAAGAGCCGACCAACGAAGAGCTTAAGGCCACTATGCGTAAAGCGGTTATCGCTAATCAGATCTTTCCAGTCATGACTGGTTCAGCTCTTAAGAATATTGGCGTCCAGTTGGTTCTCGATGCGGTGGTTGATTATCTGCCAGCACCGACCGACTTGCCTCCAGTTAAGGGGATCAATCCAAAAGATGAGAGCGAAATCGAGCGTCATGCTACTGACAGCGATCCGTTCTGTGCTCTTGCCTTCAAGCTTCAGACAGATCCTTTTGTCGGTCAGCTGACTTTCTTCCGAGTGTATTCCGGTACCGTGAAATCAGGAAGCTATATCTATAACGCTACTACCGGTGAAAAAGAACGACTTGGTCGCATTGTGCGTCTACAGGCTGATAAGCGTACTGAGATCGAAGAAGTGTATGCTGGTGAAATTGCTGCTGGTGTCGGTCTTAAGGACGTAAAGACCTCGCATACACTCTGTGACGAAGCCAAGCCAATCATTCTTGAACAAATCACTTTCCCAGAACCAGTGGTGGCGATGCGAGTTGAACCAAAGACTAAGAATGATCAGGAAAAAATGGGTATTGCCCTCAAGAAATTGGCTGACGAAGACCCAACCTTCAAGGTTTCCACTGACGAAGAAACTATGGAGACTATTATTGCTGGTATGGGCGAGCTTCACCTCGAGATTCTGATCGATCGTATGAAGCGAGAATTCAATGTGGAAGCTAATGTGGGTGCGCCGCAGGTAGCGTATCGCGAAACGATTCAGCGTGAGGCAGAAGCAGAGCATAAATATATCAAGCAGACCGGCGGTCGTGGTCAGTACGGTCACGTTAAGCTCCGTATCCGACCAATGCAGCCGTTGGCAGAAGGTGAGACGGTCGCTAAGAACGTCACTCGTGATGATCACTTTGAATTCATCAATAACATTAAGGGTGGTGTGATTCCGGGAGAATACATTCCGGCTGTTATGAAGGGTGCCAAGGAAGCGATGGCGCGTGGTTTCGTGGCCGGCTATAAGATGGAAGACATTTCTGTTGAATTGTTTGACGGCTCTTACCACGACGTGGACTCTTCTGAAATTGCTTTCAAATTGGCCGCTATTCATGCTTTTAAGGAAGCGGCCGGTAAAGCGGGTGCGGTTCTTCTCGAACCGATTATGAAGGTGGAAGTTCGTACTCCGGAACAGTTCATGGGTGATATAAACGGTAATATTTCTTCAAAACGCGGCCATGTTGAGGGTATGGACGATATTGGAGATAAGAAAGTCATCACTGCCAAGGTGCCATTGTCTGAAATGTTCGGTTACACCAATACGTTGCGTTCGATGACACAGGGCCGAGCTTCGATGATGATGGAATTTGATCACTACGATGTGGTACCACCGCATGTTTCTGAGGAGATACGGAAGGCTCGGGGAGTCCGTGCCACCACGGAGGAGTAGAAAGGTAAGTCATTTGGAAGCAAAAAGCGAGACCTTCCGGTCTCGCTTTTTGCTTGCATTCAGATAGTTCTCTGGTACTATACCGGTCACTGCTGTGGCTTTGTGCCGTGGTGGAGCGAACAGGTTGCTCTTTCCAAAAGGGAGTTCGAGGTGGTAGCGCGACGTTCTCGCGCCGTTACCACTCTGCGCTCCTGCACTACTTTTTATTTACTATATTAAAAGTAGCCGCGTGCGGTATTAAAAAAATAAGTAATAACCTATTTATTATGGCTCAATCATTTGATCGATCAAAGCCGCACATTAACGTAGGTACTATTGGTCACGTTGACCATGGTAAGACCACGTTAACGGCTGCGATACTCAGTGTTCTTAACAAAAAAGGCGATGGCTATGGTGCCAACGTCAAGGCTGTCGAAGATATCGACAAAGCGCCAGAAGAAAAGGCGCGTGGTATTACCATTTCTCTCTCACACAGTGAGTACGAGACACCAAATCGTCACTACGCACACATCGACGCTCCTGGTCACGCCGACTACATCAAAAACATGATTACTGGTGCCGCTCAAATGGACGGTGCTGTACTCGTGGTAGCGGCTACTGATGGTGCGATGCCACAAACTCGTGAGCACGTTCTTTTGGCTAAGCAGGTGGGTGTGCCAAAGATCATTGTGTTCCTTAACAAGACCGACATGGTGGATGATGAGGAAATGATCATGCTCGTTGAAGAAGAACTTCGTGAATTGCTTACCAAGAATGGATTTGATGGTGCTAATGCGCCAATCATCAAGGGTTCTGGTCTTAAGGCCCTTGAGGATCCTTCAAGTGAGTGGGGAGCAAAGGTTATCGAACTCGTTGATGCGATGGATAGTTATTTCCCAACTCCAGAACGTGATCTTGATAAGCCGTTCTTGATGCCAATCGAGGACATCTTCTCAATTGAAGGTCGCGGTACTGTGGTAACCGGTCGCGTAGAGCGCGGTGCGGTTAAGGTTGGTGAAGAAGTCGAGGTTGTTGGTATCAAGCCAACCAGCATGACGACAGTTACTGGCGTTGAAATGTTCAACAAGCAGCTTGATCAAGCTCAGGCTGGAGACAATGCTGGTATTCTACTGCGCGGTACCAAGAAGGAAGACGTACACCGCGGACAGGTTCTCGCTAAGAAAGGATCAGTTACACCACACACTGACTTTGAGGCCGAAGTATACGTACTCTCAAAGGAAGAAGGAGGTCGTCACACACCATTCTTCTCTGGCTACAAGCCACAGTTCTACATCCGTACAACTGACGTGACTGGAGATGTGACGTTGGCAGAAGGTACAGAAATGATCATGCCTGGTGATACCGCTACCTTTAAGGTTAAGTTGGTAGCTCCGGTTGCTCTTGAGGAGAAGCAGAACTTCGCTATCCGTGAGGGTGGTAAGACTGTTGGGGCTGGTGTGGTAACCAAGATCATTGCGTAAGTTTTTCACTGACTTTCTAACTAATTATTATGGCAACTACAGCAAAGAAAGCGTCCACCAAAGGCGCAAAGGCCACCAAAACGGCCAAAGAACCAAAGGTGTCGGCAGGTGATATCGGTAAGCTCCGTATTCGCGTGCGCGCTTTCGAGCACAAGATACTTGATAGTTCAGTCAAGCAGATCATTGATACCGCTCTTCGCTTTGATGCGCAGGTGGTTGGTCCGATTCCGCTTCCAACTGAGATCAAGAAATACACCGTAAACCGTTCGTCGTTCGTATTCAAAGATGCGCGAGAACAATTCGAGATGAGAACGCACAAACGAGTGATTGATATCTTGAATCCGAGTCCAAAAGTGATTGAGGCGTTGACTAATCTTTCGCTTCCATCTGGGGTCAATATTGACGTTAAAATGATGTAGTGGCGGCTGTGCGGGCGATCTGCGGCGTTGCGCTTCGGTAATTTGACGCTCACCTTACAACCTAGTAAGGCTCGCGCCAAATTCCTCGCGCGCCTTGCATCTCCTCCCGCACACCCACCGCTAAGAGTAGGAAGGAATCACAAGTTGCCATAACTAAAAGAAAAAAGAAAACCGGCGCGGGCCAAAGGCCCGCGCCGGTTTTCTTATCTATAACTTATTACGCGCCGTGAGGTTTCCTTCACGGCGCGTGTCACTCGACCAGCGGCTCTATTTTGCCGGTTAGAGGGTTAGGTTCGCGCGCGGGGTTATGTCCGCCAAACCTTATCTTGACCGTCTTGAGACAGAGTCGGAAGTCCCTCAACTCGAGATCAGTTATGAGGGTTTGCACCAGCTCACCCCTCTTAGGGTGTGATACGGCCGACAAACCTCTTACTACTGCGACCCAAACTTGCGCGCGAGCATCGTAGCCGATCCAAATAATCGCATTTCGGACATCTTCCATCTTTTGTCCTTTCGAACTTTTTCGTCATCAAGCTAGCATGCTTGCTAACTAGTGACAAATTTGTATACCCGCACACCAACATTTTGCATATAAGAGTCGAATCCTGCACATGATTTAGAGACTTGCAAAATGTTGGTGTGCGGGTATACTACCGACCAGCTTTAAGACCTATCCCCCCACCATTTTTACATGCTCCACCGCACACGGCTTTCGAGCTTGTTAGGTTGCCGGACGTAGAGTTTCAGATTATGGTTTCGTCAGTAAAAATGGTGGGGGGCAATGGGCACGGGACCGCGCTTTTTTGTGCGAGCTGTGCTCGCCCGAAAAAGCGCGGTTTCGTTTTTCCGGGTCCCTTAGAGCAATTATTATTACTATAAGTCGATGAACTACATGAAATATATTGTAGGGATCAAGGACGGGATGACACAGGTTTTCGATGAGAAAGGTGTGTGCTATCCCGCTACCGTGGTGCGTGTTGCGCCTGCGACGGTGAGCAGTGTCCGTACCGAAGAGAAAGACGGCTATTTTGCCGTACAGATTGCTTCGGGGGCACAGAAAGAGCATCGAGTGGCTAAAGCTCAGGTTAAACAACTTGGTGGCGCCTTTAAGACCGTGAAGGAATTTCGTCCTCGTACCAACTATGATGAGTCGGTAGCAGGTTTCGAAAAAGGTCAAACCCTTGATGCGGGTGTGTTTACTCCTGGAGATACGGTAGTAGTTTCTGCTATTTCAAAGGGTAAAGGATTTCAAGGTGCGGTTAAGCGGCACGGCTTTGCCGGTGGTCGTGGTAGCCACGGTCAGAAGCATTCACTTCGCGAGGTGGGTTCAATCGGCGGTGGCGGACGTGCCGGCGGCCGAGTGATTAAGGGTATGCGTATGGCTGGCCGTATGGGCAATGAGCGTATCACTATCAAGAACCTCAAAGTTTTGCAGGTGAATACAGATGAACAGATCCTCCTCATTTCGGGTGCTATCCCGGGTCGAAAGGGAGCAATGGTCGAAATTCGAAATGTCTAACGTATACAATATGGAAACAAAAGTATATTCAAAAGACGGAAGTGCTCAGAGCACATTCAAACTGCCAGAGGCAGTCTTTGGAGTGGCTTGGAATGCTGATCTCGTCCATGAGGTGGTGGTGTCTATGCAGAGTAATGCTCGTGCCGGCACTGCGAAAGTGAAGGATCGTAGCGAGGTTTCTGGCGGCGGTAGGAAGCCGTGGAAGCAGAAGGGTACTGGTCGAGCTCGACATGGTTCGAGACGTTCTCCAATCTGGTCTGGTGGCGGTATCGCTCACGGTCCAACAGCAGAGAAGGATTACGGAAAGAAGATAAATAAGAAAGTTCGCGCGAAGGCATTGGCCGCTGTTCTCTCAAAAAAGTTGCATGATAGCGAAATGCTTTTTGTTGAACCACTTTCATTCAGTGAACCAAAGACTGCCGAGGCAGTGACCATGCTTTCAGCACTTGCCAAAGGCGCCAAAGTGAAGAATTTCCTCACGAAGAAGCAGAATGCCGCTTTAGTTGTATTGCCAAAGCGTGATGAGGCGACCGAAAAAAGCTTCCGCAACATGAACAATGTCAGTATTGTTCAGGCCAAAGATGTGAATCCGGTTGATCTCTTAACAGCGAAGTACGTTGTAGTTGCTGATCCAGAGACCAGTGTTGCCACTTTTGTGGCTCGGGTTGGAAAGGTTGGTAGTAGTGAAAGTCAATCGTAATTATTTATTCTTAAACATTCGTTATGGCACTCTTTAGTCAAAACAAAAAAGCCAAGACTGCAAAGGCTAAGACGGCACCAAAGCAGGAAAAGACTGCTTCCGGTGTAGTTGGAGCTGAGCGTAATTTGGCTGCTGTGCTTAAGGCGCCTCGTATGACCGAAAAAACGGTCGCTCAAGGTGATCGCAACGTATATGTGTTTGTTGTTGATCGCAAAGCGACCAAGTTTCACGTTCGCGATGCCGTACAAGCTCAGTACAAAGTGACGCCGGTGAAAATAAACATCGTCAACAAATCTCCGCGGGCTTATAATTCACGGAGTAAAGGTCGAACTATTACCGAATCAGGCATGAAAAAGGCGTACGTATACCTTAAAAAGGGAGACAGTATCTCCGTTGTCTAAGGTTTCAAACGCTAAGAGTTAACATATGAAAAAATATAAACCAACTTCAGCCGGTCGTCGTGGTGGTACTGTTGTCGAGTATAAGAAGCATCTCTCGAGCAACCGTAATCGCCCGTATAAGACACTGACTAAGGGCAAGCGTTCAACTGGTGGTCGCAACAGTCAGGGTCGTACGACCAACTTCTACCGCGGTAATGGCAACAAGCGAGTATTGCGCGATATCGACTTCAAGTTCGATAAGCGTGACATCAAAGCGAAGGTAGAGAGTATTGAGTATGATCCAAACCGTTCTGGATTTATTGCTCGAGTCCTCTATCAGGACGGAGAACGTCGTTACATCCTCGTTCCGCAGTCTTTGAAGGTCGGCAATACATTCATTGTTTCTGAAAAGGCTCGTCCGAAAGTGGGTAATCGGCTGCCACTTGGCAAGATTCCGGCCGGCACCAAGGTGTATGCCGTCGAATTAAAGCCAAACGGTGGCGCTCGCATCGCTCGTTCGGCTGGCAACTATGCCGAGGTGGTGGCTCAGGATGATGCCTTTACTCTCATCAAACTTCCGTCAACTGAAGTGCGTAAAGTGACTGCTTTAGCCTTCGCTTCAGTCGGAGAAGTTTCAAACGAAGAGAATCGTCTGGTTAATCTTGGCAAAGCGGGTCGCGCTCGCCACATGGGTCTGCGACCAAAGACTCGTGGTAGCGCCCGAAACGCCGTTGACCACCCATACGGAGGTGGTGAAGGCCGTGCTCCTCGTGGCCACAAACGTGCTCGTACGAGACAGGGCCGTCCAACCGGAAAGGGTCAGAAGACTCGTCGGCCGAAGAAGCACTCCAACCAGTACATT
>CAZSDR010000013.1:0-10857 GCA_964605695.1 uncultured Candidatus Saccharibacteria bacterium
TTCGTGATAGATTTCAAAATATTTCGCAGATCGTCCACACTCTTTTCCGTTCGGGGAAGCGTCTCCACTTTAGATGGAGTATCTAACCGTTGCGATGAATGATTTTCTGATGACTGCGGTTTGATATTGCGCGAGACTCCATGGTCGGGGATCGGCGCTCTTTTTTTCTGTCCTGAGGAATCGCCAGAATGAGAAGGGGTGCGATCGGATCTGCCGCTCTCCGTGACAGAGCGCGCAGCGCCACTTCGAGAAGAATTTTCCTTTGCAACGCCTGCGACAGGCCGCGTTGAGCCAGATACAGAATTCTGCGAACCACTTGGTCGAGCGCCGCTTCTGTCTTTTGCGATCTCTATGGGCTTATACCAATCCAGTATTCTTCTCTCCACTTCGGCTCGAGGCTTTGAGAATTGGCGACGACTTTCAGCAATGATCACATCACGATAGGAAATCTGCGCGCGCGGTATCGGCGGCAAGGTCGTCGCTGAAAACGGCATCGATCCGACCCCGTCAATCATGAGCGTAAGGTAGACTTGCGCAAAGCCGAGATTGACTATATCGGTAGCCAAGAATTTCGGAGAGAAAATGGTTTCCAAGACCTCAGCATCAAAAGGCCCAACTCGGAAAGAGATGATAGTGCCGACGTTGCCGAACACGGCATTACGAACCTCTTCTTCCATTTGCTCAATATATTGATGAGCAATCGTGAGATTGAGTTTGTACTTGCGTGCCTCAGAGAGAATGTCAGCGAAGGTGGCGTTCGCGAAAGACTGAAATTCGTCCACGTAAAAATAAAAATTAGGAGTTTTATTCATTTCTTCCGCCATCAGGTCAGCCCGACTCATGGCGGCAAGGTAGATCCTCGTGGTGAGCATACTACCAAGCAGATTGGCATTGCTTTCACCGACCAAGCCCTTGGAAAGATTCACGATCAGAATTTTTTTCTGATCCATAATGTCACGGATGTTGAAAGACGATTTCGGCTGACCGATGATATTCCTGATGAGCGGATTATTTATGAACTGTCCGGTCTTGTTCTTAATAGCGTCTCCAGCTTCCTGCATGTACCGTTCGTTGTATTTCAAAAACTCATCAACCCAAAAAGATTTGACCGAGGGATCCTTTATATTGTCGATCACGAGCTTGCGATAGTCCTTATCGGAAAGCATGCGGTTCACACCAAGCAGAGTGGAATCAGGATATTCAAGGAGAGCCAAAAGCGCATTGGAGAGTATGTACTCCATGCGCGCCGACCACGCATCGATCCAAATTTTCTTGAAGACCGACATCAGACCGGAGACCACCAAGTGGCGTCGATCCGGACCGACGTCCTCCATGACATTGAAAGAAACCGGGTGGTCGGTATCAAACGGAGCAAAATAGAGGACATCGCCTTTTCGTTCTTCAGGTATGTAATTGAGAAGCGTCTCCGCAGTCTGACCGTGCGGATCAATAAAAGCCAGACCGTTGCCGTTTTTGATATCCTGCACGGCCATATTCTCAAGCAGAGTCGACTTTCCCATGCCCGTCTTACCGATGACATAGACGTGCCGCGTACGATCCTTGGCCTTAATGCCGAAAGGAATATCTTTACCGCGCGCATCAGTTTTGGCAAAAAAAGTTATCTGCTCGGGATCATAAGACATGACCTATACAGTATACCAAGAACTTGATTAGGGCGCGTCTTCAACCGCAACATCCAACCCAACTTCATACGTATTTGGACCAAGCAAGGCTCCGCGCGTATAGATATTCGATGGCGCCCAAATCATCCAACTCATAACCCCTGCGTCGTAACTAGCTTGAATCTGGGCCCGCACATCATCAGCGTCATAATCGCCTCCATAGTCAAAGTCTTGTATCCACGTCCGCATTCGGTCTGCATCATAAACCGGCTTCTCATACACTGCCGGAGTTGATGTGCCGATTCTGGTATGTAAGAAACCTTGCATCGGCGTGGTTGGAGATTTCATTCTGGAGACCCCAGAGGACATAGCGTGATGGACTATCTTATACGGATGATTGTTTGGATTTCCTAATCCGAGATAATCATCTGGATAATGAGACGGATAGACCATTGGCGCCACAAAATCAAAGTACGGTGCCGCTCGTTCCTGCACTTGCCCGATAGACAGATCGTCAAAATTAGTAGTGGTCATGCCAAACAGATCTACTGAAGTCCACGGCACAGGAGACGGACGGCCCGTACCTTCATGACGCACCGCGGCAAAACGATCTTCTTCTTTTAGTGCATCATGTAAATATGAGAAGAAGGCTTCAAGATTGGCTTGTTTATCGCTTCCATACGGGGAAGCGGCACTGTGCGGGAAAGAGATATCTTTCATCGGACCGTCAGACGGGTAGCGGACATAATCATAATTGAGTTCGTCAAAGCCCAGATTATAAGCATCGACCGACAGAGAAATGATGTGATCCCAGTATTCTTTAGCTGCTACATCTATAAATGAAAGACCTTTGAAGTCGTGCCATACCGTGTTGCCGTCTGCACGTTTGACTGCCAAGTGAGGATACCGTTCGGCATAAAATGGATCTTGAAAGACAGTAATGCGACCAATGACAAATATACCGCTTTCGTGAAGTGACTCAATTAAATCGCGCATATCAAGAGCACCACAGCGGGCATTCTGCCAAGCAGGTAGCCACGCCGGATCGGTCGGTGAGAAGGAAATTGTGCCTGAATAATCTTTAATATCGATAACTACTGCATTGATCTCAGTTTCCTTCATAAGAGTAAGGAGTCGCTCTCTAAAGCTCGGAGTACCTGCCACACACGAAGTCATGTAAATGGCTTTTACCTGATCAGGAAGAGGGACATGCGTGACTACCGGTCGATCATCAACGGTTGATACACGATCTCTTTCGGAAGTATCTGTCTGAGACAAATCTTCTTTTTGTGTGCTTGTGTTGACGTCATACTTGATCGACATCAATTCTGGACCTTGCCAATACAGACCGGCTAATATTCCGACCACTCCAACCATTGCAAATCCAGCCTTCAACATGTTTAAAAATCTTTCCCTTTGTGTTCAACAAAAGAATCAGCGTCCCGTTCGCCGTTGGACTTTTCTATTTTTCGGAGAAACGCTGACCGTCGGAGACTATAGCCAATCACAAGTAGAGTAATAGCCGCCGTAAGATAAAAATAATATTTCCAAGATTCAGGGAAACCTAAATTGGGTACCAGTACCAAAAGCAAACCGATAATAAAAACTGCTGTTTCTCGAGACATGGGTTGAGTATACCAATACCACCATCAGTTTCAAAACCGGCACTCAACAGTTACTGATCACTACAAACTCCCCTTTCTGCTTTACCGCGTGGGTCTGGAGATACTCTAACAACTCGGCCGGGGTGCCTTCCAAAAATTCCTCGTGAAGTTTCGTCAGCTCTCGCGCCAGACCAACCTGAGACTGAGGCATATATTCAACCAAGGCTTCTAAGGTTTTTATGATGCGGTGTGTGGACTCGAAAAAAGCTACGGGTTGGGTATGAGTTGGTAAGTTTTTAAAAAAAGTCTCGCGCCCTTTTTTGGTCGGCGCAAACCCAAGAAAGGTGAATTGATTGCCCGTGATGCCGGCAATCGACAGCGCGGCAGTCAGGGCAGACGGTCCCGGGATAGCTTCAATACGCACGCCCGCTTCGCGGGCGTGCACCACCAACAACACCCCCGGATCACTCACGCCCGGTGTACCGGCATCAGTCACGAGCGCAATACGCTTACCGGCTTCTAAGTCAGTTAAAATATCCCTATGGATCTTCTCACTCGCATGGGCATCATACCGCTTCAAGATCTGCTTGATACCATGATGCGATAACAGCTTCCCGGTCACGCGCGTATCTTCACACAACACGTAATCCACCTCGCGGAGAACCCGTAAAGCGCGCAGAGTAATATCCTCCAAATTCCCAATTGGAGTTGCAACCACAAACAAGATCCCTTCCATTTCGCTCATATACACACCACGCTAGCACTCCTATTAAGAAAATGCTACTCCACCAACGCGCCTGCGATTTTAGTTACATCCCCTGCCCCCATAACAAGAACGACATGTTCCGGATCAGCCAATTCTTTAGCGCGCAAAGCGGCGGCCTCAAGAGTATGGAAATGCTCCGCTGGAGTGCCAAGCTTATCAATAGCGACAGACAATTTCTCACTACTCACTCCACTGGCATTATCTTCCCGAGCGGCATAAATCGGCACCAACAACACTGTGTCGGCCTTAGCCAGTTCTCGTGCAAAGTCATCAAAAAGTTCATGGGTACGAGTATAGGTATGGGGCTGGAAAACTACCACTAACTTTTTATGGGGATGTTTTTCTCGTGCACCGGCAATGGCGGCAGCCACTTTCTGAGGATTGTGTGCGTAATCATCATAAACGGTGGATCCATTTACTTCACCTTTATATTCAAACCTTCGCCAAGTGCCCGCAAAGTTCTCTAGCGCGCTCTTGATAATTTCTGATTCGACTCCGAGAAAAGTAGCGGTCGCCGCGGCGGCGGCGGCGTTAAGACGATTATGCAAACCCGGCTGACGCAATTCTAGAGCAAGATCGATGTGCGGTCTGTAATCAACTACCTTACAGGTCAGGTCTTCAAGCACGGGCGCAATGTGCGGATTGGCTCTGTCGGTGATGATAGCTCCCTGCTCCGGTACTTTCTTGGCCAAATCATTAAACGCGACCTGTACATCTTTAAGAGTTTTGTAGTAATCAACATGATCATGATCAAGGTTGGTGATCACTAGTACATCGGGCTTAAAATGCTGAAAATTGGCCTTATACTCATCAGCTTCTACAACAAAGTACTTACCTCGACCGGCTCGGAAATTACTGCCGGTTTTGGTACGTAGCGAACCCACCACTGCCGTCGGGTCATATCCAGACTCTTCAAGAATATCGACCAACATAGCAGTGGTGGTGGTTTTGCCATGAGTGCCCGCTACTGCGATTAGATAATACTGATTGGCTACCAAGGCCAATGCCTCAAAATAGTTAACCATCGGCACACCAAGCGCTCTCCCCGCCACCATTTCTTCTTGATCTTCTGCCATCGCTTCCGTATAGACGACCATATCGATATCATCACTGATATTCCCTGCCACTTGTGGAGAAAAAAATGTCACCCCTTCTTTTTCAAGCGCAGCAGTAATCGCACTTGGCGCCCGATCACTTCCACTCACCTGCTTTTTCTCGTGTAAAAAAAACCGCGCCAAAGCCGACATCCCAATGCCGCCAATGCCTATAAAGTGAATTCGGCCTATGTTATTGATCTGCATAGGATTTGATAATTTTCATAAACTCATCATTCCGCTCATACTCATTTTTAAACATACCAAAAGAAGCAAAGCCGGGGCTAAAGAGAAGTATGTCACCTGCTTCAGCTCTCTCGAGCGACGCCTCAACGGCGGCCGATATTGAATCGAAGACATCGGCCCCCAGTTCGTCGGCAATCAGATCGGTGCCAGTGCCAGCGAGTAGGGCGACATATTTTGTGTACCGATCAATGACACTGAGCATTGGTGCCGGATCGACTTCCTTGTACGCGCCACCGGCGATTAAAACAATGTTCTTTTCGGCTTCGTCTCCGAGCGCCTCGAGCCCAGCAATCGTCGCGGCGGGCGTAGTAGCGTTGTTGTCGTTATAAACGCGCACACCCTCAATTTCACCAATGTATTGCAGTCTTCCCTCCACACCCGGAAAGCTGGCCATGGCCTCGAAAATCTCCTCATCGGAAAGATTAAGAGCCGAGAGGGCACGGTAAGCTAGGGCGGCATTGAGGCGGTTGTGTGCTCCCGGAATGGAAAGCAGTAGATCGTCCGGCAAAATCGAAACATCAACTAAAGCCACCTCTTGGCCGAGAGTAATATTGCGACCGCGGGCGAAGGCTTCTGCTCTCTCCCACACTTCCGGCGTCGTCACCAAAATGCCACTCTCTGATTGATTGATAAAGATATTGGCCTTATCGGCAAAATAGGCATCCATAGCCGCCTCATAAGCAGAGCTTGCCTCCGGCGCTCGCTCGAAAATGCCAGAGCCAGCTCTGTCACTTTGCTCGCTCGCTTGGAGGTAGTAATTCATATGATCTTCCATAAAGTTGGTGAAGACTGCTACCTGCGGACTAATGCCCGCCCAGCCCCAACCCTGAAGCTGCCAAGAATCAAGTTCCATGACTGCAAGCGAATCTTCTTTTACCTTTTTAAGAAGTTGCAAATTAGAAACGCCACGGATATTACCGCCGAGAATTACTTCCTCGCCGGTCACCACTCGGAGCACATGATGAATCAGATGCGTGACCGTAGATTTACCCCGCGTGCCAGTCACCGCGATGATCGGTATGCCTGAAACTTCCGCAAATAGGGCGGCGCTTTGTTTGAGAGGCACGCCGGCCTCGCGCGCCGCGGCCAATTGAGGCGACCGCAGCGGCGTTCCGGCCCCCACCAAAACCAAATCACAATCGGTGAAATGTTCTAGTTGATAGGGACCGAACGTAAAACGGATGTTGGGATATTCCGAAAGTGCGTCAACGGAAGGTTGCATAACCTCTTGCGGAGCATCGTCAACCACATGCACATCTGCTCCGGCCTCAGCCAAAAAAGCGGCGTCGCCCACGCCTCGTCCCAAAAGGCCGATCCGCATCACTGTCACTCGCTTGCCTTTGAAATAGTCTCCGTATCCCATGAATACAATAATAGTGAAAAAGTTGCCAATAAGCCAGTACTCACTGCCATACCCCCACACTGACTGTTTTGGGAAAGTTAGTGTGGGGGTATACTTCCAATATGCGTAAACATTCACTTGAGTCTCAAAAGTGGTTCCCGTATGTGGCGTGGGGATTGGTCTTTTCTTTCGCCGCCTTTACCATGCAACTCGCCCTTAACGTACAACGTGACCTCAGCCATCTCAGCGCCACAACTGAACGTATCGAACGAACACTATCCAATATTGACGACCTGGACTAACAAATAATCCTTAATCACGTCTTTTCATGTCTGCGATCTTTAATGCGCGCAAGATAATGCACTTTGCACTTATTGCTGGTGTATTGGTCGGAGCGCTTATCTTATCTTTTCATATCGCCGGACTGGTGGAAAATAATGACACGGCACAATCGCTCGTGGCTCGGTTCGGATATATCGGCGTGGTCATCATCGCTGTTTTCGGCGGACTGAATGCTCTGATACCGGTCCCACCCGCAACGTTCGTGCCGATTTTTCTGGCCGGTGGACTTACCTTACCACTCATCATCACCGCTCTAGCTATCGGAACCATCATTGCTGATTTGATTGGCTTCTACCTCGGCCGCTTCGGCAGCACCTTTGTGACCACTCACTATCCACGAACCTACGAACGGTTCAGAGCTTTGCACGAGACAGACTCTAAATGGTTGCCGATGTTTGTGTTTTTGTATGCGTCCCTGATTCCCTTTCCCAATGAAGCATACTTGATACCGTTCGGAATTCTCGGCGTACCGCTTCGACGCTTCATCATTCCGATGATGATCGGTGCCTTTGTGCACCAGACCATCGCCGCTTTAGGTGTCGAAACCCTACTTAGCTTTTTCTCTTAGTGCGCGTTCTAGGGGTCGAACCTAGGACCTTTCGAGTATCAGTCGAATGCTCTACCAACTGAGCTAAACGCGCAAGTGACGGGAACTATAACAAAAAACACATCAAAATGTAAGGCCGCGCTTTTTAGGGCGCGGCCGGAAGCCTCTCTCACAAGGGTATGAACATCACCCCCAGAATCAGAACTATGACTATTACCAGCCCGAAAGTGGCATATTCGAGCGGAGCAGCAGCTTCGAGCCTCTGCTCGAAGCGCTCAAGAGTCTCGAAAAAATTCCTCATGTCCTGCCTCCTTGATCTGCGTTCTGTGACGCAATAGGTACAAGCGAAATACCGCACCTTGTTTTTTAATTATAGCACACTCCGTGTAAAAAGTCAATCGTTACAACCGCGCTTATAAACAGCCACTTTTTGACTAACGACACCGATCCCCTGCCGGTCGCCGATCAACGGTTCCCGAAAAACCAGAGCTATCGATACAGTAATAGGATTGCGTACTGAGTGGTACGTCAAGCACAAAATATCGATCACCAGATCGGCAACGCGCCGGTTGTTCAATCGCAACGTCATTGCATGCTCCTTCATAACTTCCCATTCGTCCTCCCTGTACTTTGATGGCCGCTTCCATAGTATGAAGGCGTTGTTGCAAGACCGCATCATTGGCCCCCGCTCGATCGGTCCACTGTAGAAACGGTGAGAAAAATATTAAATAGAGTACTGTGCCGAGCAATAAAACCGGCACAATGAGAACAATCACATTCATGACGTGAGTGGGCTTGTCCTTGTGTTCGAGATCGGGGACATAATCATAACTAGCGGTTTTATTGCCGAAATTGGTGGGCGCCACTTGGTTCAGACCAAGCTTTGTAGCTTCCGCATCATACACTTGATCAAATGAGGAAGTATCGGCACCAACTGAAACCAATTCGGCTTTCAGTTGGTTCTTATCAAGCCCCTTACGAAGACCCACTACCACCAGTTCCCGCACGTGCTCGCTCGATACATTTTCCTGTTCTTGATTTTCAGACATATAGTTTCATTAATTATACACACCTGTGAGCCAACGGCTACATTATTTGGCAGTAACCTCTTTTTAACGTACAATGAAATTATGAATCCTCCGGAAACAATCGTCATGTCTGTAGGAGGGTCGCTGATTGTTCCGGATAATATAGATACCGGCTTTCTGATCGCTCTTAAAGAGTTAATTAGTGCCCACACCGCCAATGATAGGCGGCGTTTTATTATCATTGCTGGTGGCGGTAAAACCGCTCGTCGCTACCAAGACGCGGCTGCGACTGTCAGCAAACTTGGAAATGAAGATCTCGACTGGCTCGGTCTTCATGCCACTCGGCTCAATGGGCATTTGCTTTTGGCTATTTTCCGTGAGTTGGCCCATCGAGTTATGGTTACCAATCCGGATGATATCCTTGACGTCCCGAGCACTGCCAAATTGGTCATCGCCGCCGGATATAGACCAGGCGCCTCAACCGACCTGCGCGCCATTCAAATCGCAGAGCGTATCAAAGCCAAGAAAGTCATCAATCTCTCCAACACTGACTATGTATATACCGATAACCCGAAGACGAATCCGGAAGCGCAGAAAATAGAATCTATCACCTGGCCAGAATTCAGAAAACTAATTCCCGAGAACTGGGACCCAGGACTTTCCTCACCATTTGATCCGGTGGCCGCGCGCGCCGCGGAAACGCTCGCGATTGAAGTTGCCCACATAAACGGAAACCGCCTTGAAGAGCTAGAGAATTATCTGGAAGAAAAACCCTTTGTGGGCACACGAATACATTCCTAAGGTTGTTCGGGCAACGCGCTTCGTCACTTAGATTCACGGGGTGAATCGCTCATCGATATACTCAAGCAATTCCTTCACGTCACGATCTCTGTCTTCCGAACCAAGGACCACAACTGCAATGATCCGCTCTTCACCTTTTATCGTGAATGAGTGTAACGAGGCGGAAGTCTGACCGGCCGCCAGAGTCTCTCCCACTTTCCCGCCGAGGAAATTGTCTATTTCTTCAATCGCATTGAAATTTTCCAACTGACCAAATTCTCCGCTTATATAAGCAGTCGGCAAGTCTTGGTTGGCAGTCAACTCCAAAATAAAGCGGCGATTATGGTAAATATATTGAAGCAGCTTGAAGAGATCGGAGGAGGAGGAGACGTTGTTATTATCAAGGCCGGACGGATCGGCAAAGACCGTATCTCGAAGACCAATCGAGTCGGCTTTTTCATTCATGCGGGCAATGAAAACATCTCGTCCGAGCTGGGCGGCAATCACCTCTGCGGCTTCATTTGAAGATTCAACCAGAAGCAATTGCAAAAGGCTGTACATAGAAACTGAGTTACGTCCTTCTAGGCGCGGAACTATGGAATCAACATATCTCTCTTGAGTCACCCGTACGGTACGATCCAAATTAAGATACTCAGCCGCCACAAGAGCTGTCATCAGTTTAGTAATAGACGCAATCGGCACCACCGCCCCCATATCACTACTGGCAAGTACGTCACCACTCATCACATCAGCCACTAAATAGTGCGGGGCCTTGAGGGTAGGAATTTTTGGTTCATATTGAAATCCATCACTCGCCAGAGCGTCTGCGTGCACGATCACTGGTGTATCTACAGAAATAAGAGCGTAGAGTGCTTTTGCATCTTCATCAGAAAGACGAATACATCCACCAGAATAATCTTCCGGAACCGGAGTGCCGTCTCCAAATACCGGCCATCCGTGAATGAAGAAATTTTCTTGGAAGGACATATTCCAAGGAGTATATACCTGTCCAAAAGAAGAAAACTCGCGTTCTTGTTTGTCTGTTATTGCATAGAGTCCGGCCGGAGTCTCCCACCATGAACCTTCCTTACCTTTAGAAAGTATTGGCGCTGAGAAAACTTCCTTGCCTTCATTGTGGTAATACAGGCGCATAGTTGTCAGGTCAGCCTCAATAAATGACATTTCTTGTTCTAAGAATGCTTCTTTGGTTTCTTCAAAAAATTCAGGCTGGCTCAACAGTGGCTGAACACCGTACGTAAACGGTTTTTGATCTTCTGCATTAAGGCCACGCAACATTACTACCGGTGCCGCCACCAACGCTTTTCCAGACAATAACGAGAAACCAATACCGCTTGTCATTCCTAAAATCATCAATAATCCAGCCGCAACAACAGCGACCGGCCGTCGTGACCGATTTCTTCTTCTGGTTTGCACTGATTTGGGAGTAAAAGAAGGCTCCGGAGCCATTCTCTCCACACGAGATGAT
>CAZSDR010000014.1:0-10657 GCA_964605695.1 uncultured Candidatus Saccharibacteria bacterium
GTCCACGGCGCGATGCCACAAGATAATCAGGAGGGCGGCCGCATATTTGAGGACTTCCTCTATCGTTACCCAGACAAACAGAAGTTCGTGTCCGGTATAGAGGTCAGCGGCCATATGCTGCAGTGGTAACGCTACCGGCACTACCATAATGCCACCGACGAAAGCCGCAGCTATCAGCAAATACGGCTCTGGTCTCTCTCGGTCTTCCCGTAGCCACCACCATAACCAAAATAAGGCTGGTATTAAACCGCCGAGGATTGCTAAGGTAACTGTAATAGGAACCATCGCGGTTTATTGTAGCATCGTCTTCTGCAAAACGAGACTTAGTGTGTGGGCCACTTTGCCACCATCAACAACTCTTGGTCTTTCATTTCTTTTGGCAATTCTTGCCAAATCGCTTCGGTTACAAACGGTATAAATGGATGAAGGAGCTTAAGTGAAGTGGTAAGACATTCTGCAAGTACGTATTGACGGGCACGTTTCGCGTGTACGTCTTCTCCTTGTAAAATCGGTTTACTCTCTTCAAGTATCTTGTCTGCGAGTTCGTGCCAGACATAATGATATGTTTTTTCAGCGGCTAGATAAAGCGAAAACTTTTCAATATCTTCCGTCACTTCAATTGCGTGTGCTTTTAAGGTGGCTAGAATTTCTTCATCTCTTGGCGTGAGTGCCGGCATATCTCCGTATTCATAGTCTTCAAGCGAAGCCAATATGAAGCGGCTGATGTTCCAAAGTTTGTTAGCAAAGTGCTTGTATCCTCGCACTTTATCTTCAGAAAGTTTGATGTCATTTCCTGGTGCCGCGCCAACGATAAGAGAGAGGCGAGTGGCATCAGCACCGTATTTTTCAATCATTAGCAATGGATCAATGATATTGCCGATCGATTTACTCATCTTGCGTCCTTTTTCATCGCGCACAAGACCGTGCAGGTACACATTTTTAAATGGTACCTGTCCGACTAAAAAGCCGGACATCAGTATCATGCGGGCGACCCAGAAGAAGAGAATGTCATAACCGGTTTCAAGAACGGAGGTGGGGTGATAGGTCTTAAAGTCTGACGTCTCTTCCGGCCAGCCAAGCGTTGACAGTGTCCACAGGCCGGAAGAAAACCATGTATCAAGCGTATCGGGATCTTGTTCCCAGCCTTCGCCGGGTGAATGCGTTTGAACTTTTATTTCATCTGCCTTGAACCAGGCTGGAATCCGGTGACCAAACCATATCTGGCGAGAGATATTCCAGTCTCGCAAATTATTTATCCAATGGTAGTAGGTTTTATCAAAACGGTCGGGTGCGATTTTCACTTGGCCGGTTTCAACCGCTTCGAGCATTCGTTCTTTCAGAGTCTGTTCTTTCCCATCTGGGAACGTGACTTTTTTATTGACCGCAACAAACCACTGACGTTTAATCTGAGGTTCAATGGTGCCGCCTCCACGACTGTTGGTAGCAACGTTATGTGTATATGCATCATCAGTCTTCACTAACAACCCTTTTTCTTTCAATTTCTCGACGATCGCCAGTCTGGCTTTCTTAATATGAGTTCCGGCGAATTCTCCAGCAATCGGTAGAAGCAGGCCACGCTCATCTATCACTTGCTCAACATCGAGTCCGTGCCGTTCAGCTATCTCAAAGTCTATTCCGGAGTGCGCAGGTGTGATGGTCATTACACCGGAACCGACTTCCATATCGGCCGCTTCATCTTTAATGATAGTTGCAGTGATCGGGCCGTTGATCCATTCCAGATCGATTTGTTGACCGTGTGAGTATTCCTTATAACGCGCATCGTCAGGATGCATGACCACATATTTGTCTCCGAACTTCGTTTCCGGTCGGACGGTTCCGATCACAAACGGCCCATATTGGAAGTAATAGAAAGGATCTTTCTGCTCCACGTACTCGATCTCATCATCAGAAACCGTTGTTTGCATTTTTGGATCCCAATTTACAATTCGATTGCCTCGGTAGATGAGTCCAGCTTCATACATTCGTATAAATGCTTCCATCACAGCGTGATACCGCTTCTCATCAAGTGTGTAGGCATAGCGGCTCCAATCAAGTGAAGACCCCATCGCTCGCACTTGGTTGATGATCGTATTCTTACTTTCTTCCGTGAAGATATCGATGCGCTTGAGCAGTTCTTCGCGCCCGATGTCGTGTCGTGTTTTATTCTCTTCTTTATATATAATACCCTCGACTTTTGATTGAGTAGCTATGGCGGCGGAGTCGGCACCAGGGATCCAGAGCGTCTTTTTCCCGAGCATTCGGTTGTATCGGACTAGGATGTCTTCGACGGCGAGCATGGCGGCATGTCCCATGTGAAGGGTTCCGGTGACGTTCGGAGGCGGGAGCACGATGGAAAATGGTTCGGCGTCAGGAGTCGTTACTCCTTTCTCCACACAGGTGTCAGGGTTAAAGAATCCCGAATCTTCCCAGA
The DNA here is from genome assembly GCA_964605695.1 of uncultured Candidatus Saccharibacteria bacterium. Classification (GTDB taxonomy): domain Bacteria; phylum Patescibacteriota; class Minisyncoccia; order Phycocordibacterales; family UBA918; genus OLB19. The sequence goes on from CAZSDR010000014.1 coordinate 2,432, forward strand.
GTTTATAGATATTCGCTTCGTGTTCAGACGGATTAAAGGGTTTGAGGAATACCTCCGGGATGTTTGGCCTTGGTTCGTTCATTGCTGGCGATAGTACCACGAATAAGGCCTAGTTTGAAGCTATAGAACGGTTGCCATCGGCCTTAATAAGAGCAATGGCTCCGGCGGTACGGCTTTCTTTGGCTCTGGCGTGGCCAGCGAGAGCAATCATAATTGAGTTGTCAGTTGAGAGTTCGCGGGGCGGAAAATAGACCGTGGTGTCAGGGTGGCTCTTGAGTAATTCCGTTTCAAAAACGCGGCGAATGTGAGGGCTGGCACTGACACCGCCACCGACAATTAAAGTCTTAGCGTTTTGCTGATCGAGGGCATCCCGTGTCTTTTTGAGCAGAACTTCTGTGACCGCGTCCTCAAAATCGCGCGCCAAAGCTCGACGGTTATCCTCAGTTAATTCTCGATCAGCGATGGCGTAGCGAACAGCTGTCTTAAGGCCGGAGAATGAGAAATCTAGGTCGCCTGAAGTGAGCATGGGACGGGGAAGGTTGGCTTTGAAGGGCGGGAGGTTCTGCGCGCGGGCTTCGCCCGCGCGCTTCCCAATCTCTGGTCCGCCCGGGTACGGCAAGCCCATCAGCCGCGCTACTTTATCAAAGGCCTCACCAACAGCATCATCGCGCGTTTGTCCGATTTTCTCATAATGGCTCCAATCTTTCATAGCTATTAGTTCGGTGTGTCCACCGGATATGAGTAGAGCAAGAGCGGGAAATTCGATCGTGGCCAGCTGGTTGTCCTCAACCGCGTCAAAGATCGAGGCGAGAATGTGTCCTTCCATATGATTGACCGGCACTACCGGACAGCCCCGCAGTTGTGCGAGGGCTTTGGCAAAATTGACTCCGACCCACAGAGTCGGTTCAAGGCCTGGGCCGCTGGTGACGGCGATCAGATTAATCTCGGGCAGGGAGTATTCAGAGAGAAAGGCAATCAAAGCATCGGCGAGATCCGGCTCGCGTTCAAGAAGTACCCGAAGCTCCTCTTTGGTTTCTGTCGTCAGCGGCTCGCTGACCGCTTCTAACAACTCAGCTTCGCTAAGCGCTTGCTTGAGAAGCGGTACCAAGGCCTTGGCGTGCTCACGTTTGGCCATGGCGGGAAAGATGCCTCCGTATTGCGAATGCAGTTCAATCTGGGAGCGCAGGCCATTGCCGAGTATTTGGTAGCGGGCGGTAGGGAAATCGCCGTCAGCGTCTACGACACTGACGGCTGTCTCATCAGCCGATGTCTCGATGCTTAAAATACGCATAAGAGTAGGTCTGGTTACCAAGTGTGCGTACCAGGATTTGAACCTGGGAACCTCTGCAATGTCAATGCAGCGCTCTAACCAGCTGAGCTATACGCACGTCACTTTTGCCGGCCGATTATAGCAAAATATTCTTCAGCAAGATAGACCAAACGCCGACGGATAGCTACGTTGCCACAACGTAATCCACAGACACCTTTATATGCATCGTATGTTTTCTTTCCTACACTGCGCTTGTCAAAATTGACTTGTCGAAAATTTTTGATAGGCAAACCTAACTCTTGCGACCAGTATCGCTTGAGATCTTCTGGTTCTTGGTCAGCCCGAAGATACAATTCACAGCGTACAGTATTGATGTCGTAATCGAATACTTTGTTCAACCCATTCAAAAAGAAACGTAAGGTGGCTACGTCAGAGCTACCCAAGGCAGTTTCGACGTTCTTTTTTGAACCCTCGGCCAAGTACAGTACGGCCAAGGCCAGTTCTAGTACATGCCTATCGTTGATGTCGACAGATCGCAGTGTCCTCATTGCTTCTGTGTTGGCAATGTGCAGCCGTACCCGCTTTTGTTCGTTGTGCCACTCTACTGCTTTTTGGCGCGCTTTCACCCATGCGTTCCTACGACGTTGCTGTAAGGCTTGTTGTTGCTTTTCTGTTAGAGCAACGTCTTTGAACCAACCACTTAAGGTAGAGCGAGGAATACCCAAAGAGGACTCGATGACATTTATAGATTCACCTTGTTTACGCAGAGCGATTGCTTTTGGTTTTAATTCAAACCACTTTGACTTCATAGATACATGATAGATTCACAGGTTCGTATTGGTCAATGTATGGTCGGTGAATAACGTCAAAGACCACCCAAGGGGTGGTCTTTGATTAAGCTATCCCACAAATAATATAAGCTACTTTGTGTCAGCAAGATCCCCGTGTTCATCTACCACGCGGTCTGTGCTGTGAACAACCATCGCAGCTTCTAATTCAGCAGGATTGATTCTTCTGCCTTCCTCCATAATTCCACTTGATCTCATTTGTTCTAGAATGGCCAAACGAAGACAAATAAATGGACCTGCTTCAAGTGTCTTATCTACACCGTTCACAGTTACGACAAAATCATTTCCTGCCACCATCCTAACGTACTTGTCTAGTCGCAATAGGGGTTCTTTTTCTATCATGGCCTTAGCCTCTGCAATAGAAATCCTAGACATTGATTCTAGGTTATGGATATCGTATTCAGGGACAGCTTCGTAAGCTTCATTCATAGTTATCTGAAAGTTTTTAGAAATAACAAGGAATATTATAGTATGAAACTTCCCAGTTCTCCAATCAAACGAAACTATTTAAGTCCAAAAAGCCATTTCCACCCCTAAATTAGGTGCGGTATAGTATGGGGTTATGGATCGCATTGAAAACGATAAACTGCCGTTTCAGACCCCGTTTCAATATTTGAGGTTTGTTACTTACCCGCACCGCGGGTGGGCTTTTGGCGCGATCTTGGTGGTAGTTCTGGCCACAACCCTCGACCAGTCGACCAGTTATCTGTTCAAGCTCATCATTGACGCGGTTGAGTCAGACAACCCTCAATTAGCTCTACTGTGGGGCATGATGTTTCCTTTCGTTATTTTTCTTTGCCAATGTTTATACCGATTGAGTGGGTACTTGGGAATGCAGTGGTCAGTAAAGATCCGGAAAGACGGATTTGACTATTTGTTTGAACATACCACCAACCATAGTCATGGTTATTTCAGCAGTCACTTTGCTGGTTCGCTCCACAATAAAATTCGTAATGTCGTAGATGGAGTAGACAGTCTAATACCCGACATACTCTGGACATTCATCTCAGCTTTTGTGGCGATGGTGGTAACTTTCTTTTTCATCTTGTCTGTAGATGTACTTTCAGCGATTATCTTTCTAGTTTTGATACTAGCCCTACTGGTTATTAATCAGATTTTGGCCCCTAAAAAGCAACGTTTATCAAAAGAAAATGCGGAAGCTTCGTCAAAAATGCATGCTCACATGATAGACATTCTGTCGAATATATCAGCGACTCGTCAATATGCTCGCAAGGTCTTTGAAATGGATCGGGTGAAAAATTTGACCGAAACTTATCGTCGTACAAATAAGGCCACTTGGTTTTATACAGAAATCATGCTCTTTATCAACGGGGTCGCTCTTTTTGTGTTTGGCTTTGCGATGTTTTACGTCTTAGTATTGAGGTGGAGTTCTGGAGACATTACCACGGGGCAGTTTGTATTAGTTGCGTCTTTAGTGGCACAATTGTCCGGCACACTTATCTTTATTGGTCGCGCCTTTAATTCAGCAGCCCGTACATTGGGTGAAGTTAAAGAAGGTTTTGAGGAGTTGTTGGTACCGTTTGAGGTTGTCGATGTGCAAAATGCCGGTTTACTTAAAACAGATGGTGGAAAAATTGAATGGAAAAAAGTCAATTTTGAATTCGAGAACAACAAAGTTTTTTCTGACTTTAATCTCACTATCACACCGGGCCAAAGAGTCGGTCTTGTTGGTCCTTCAGGCGCGGGCAAGACCACCTTCGTCTCACTCCTTCTGCGCCAGCACGACCTAAAAAGTGGAACGATACTGATTGACGGCCAGAACATTGCCGAAGTCACGCAGGACTCACTGCGCGAAGCGATCGCGGTAGTGCCGCAGGAACCAATGCTCTTTCACCGCACTATTAAAGAGAACATTGCCTACGGCAGGCCGGATGCGAGTGATGAGGAAATCGTCGCGGTAGCCAAGAAAGCTCAAGTGCACGATTTCGTCTCGGCACTACCGCAAGGTTATGACACACTTGTCGGCGAGCGTGGGGTAAAGCTCTCGGGCGGGCAAAAACAACGGGTGGCGATCGCGCGGGCGATGCTCAAGAACGCGCCGATTTTGGTTCTCGACGAAGCCACTTCGGCCCTCGATAGCGAGAGCGAAGTAGCAATCCAGAAGGCACTCCATGCGCTGATGGTGGGGAAGACGGTAGTGGCGATCGCGCATCGGCTTTCAACTCTGCGCGAGATGGACCGCATCGTTGTGCTTGAAGGCGGCCGCATCGTCGAAGACGGCAGCCATGAGACACTCAAAAACTTTGGCGGCACCTACCAGCGCCTCTGGGAGCACCAAGCTGGTGGGTTTTTGCAGGAATAAGATCAGATCATTATGGAATCAGAAAAACTTCCAGAACCAACAAGACTTCCGAATTTTGAAAAGCATCAGTATCCAACTATTTTAGAAGTGGAAGGTGCGCTTGTTGATCATGCAGAAATCACACGTCGCCTACAGATGTTTATGGATGTGCTACCTAGGCTTAAGATTGACTATAGTGCCGTCATCGAGACTAAGTTCAAAGATCGCTCCTCTCTAACCAGGGATGATTTCGTCGAAGTATGCAATAGGTTGTCTCTCAGGCCTGAGCAGTTTATGGAATGGGATCGTGATGTTTTCAATCAGTCGATGGAGGAAAATATAAAAATCGCTCGCCTTCGTGGTTCTCACGGAGAGGATAGATGATCAGTAGGCGGTGGTGTAAGATTTTGCGGCGTCTGACGTCTCAGGGGAAGAACAGCGTTCCCCACAATAATTAGGAGATCCTGATGGGACTCGTATCTACACTGACAGAGAATCAGATCGTCCATTTTGAGGATCTGGGGCACAAACTGGTGCCTTCTCTATCAAGGCCCGGCTACCACATCTGCGCTTTGTGCGACGCTTTGGTGCCTCGTGATGGGTTTGGAGATCCTAAGATCCGAAAGCCCTGTACAGGCAAGAAATAAGAAAATAAGACAAGAGGAAACGCCCGCCGGGGAAAGCGCCATCACGGCGCTTTTGTGTTTATTAAACAGTCTCGACTTTCGTTACGTTGGCCACTACCGCCGCGTGGTCTGAGACGCCGAATTGTAGTCGTACGTCATGCGCTTGATACGGCTCTTGAGTGAAAATGTAATCAACCATATAGCTTTCAAAAATCGGTTCCGTTAGGTCTGTGCGCTTTCCGTGACGGTGCAGTGAGCGATCTAAACTACTTTTATATTCCATAGGTATCGTGTCTGTATACAGAGTGGTCATTTTTTCATAGAGTGTATTGAATCCCCTCGGCATATTAAAATCGCCACATAGTATATGAGAGGGTTTTGTTTTTAAAAATGACAGCATGGCTTCCAGCCCTTTACTTTGAAAGTCAGTAGCCAAGCCATCTTTTGTAACCATCAAGTGAGTGTTTGCTAAGACGTAATCACCATCTTCACGGTGGATCGTGCTTAAAATTATGGGGTGTAACAGGGTGCCTAGTCTATCAGTGGGATCGTAGGGGACGATATCTTTAGCTGAGCGATGATAATATTCGACCTCGTGGGTAGCGTTATCACGAGAAGCGGTGATTAGCCCTTCTGTGAAGGACTGATTCTTCTGCGTTTTTATGGTCATTGGTGCAAAGTAAGTGCTAAAGCCAAGTCTTCGCAATTCTTGCTGGAAATCCTCTGGTGCTTCCTGCAGACAGACACAATCAGGTTTCTCCCGTTCTATAAATTCATAAACCAGCTCTTTATGTTCGTTTCCTTCGACATTGAGAGAAATTAGTTTCATCGGAGCTAGTCTAGCATGAGTGACTTGTGCTTATTTCTTCAAAACCTTTATTTTAATCGCCGTACGTATCTATCATGTGACTTGTATAAAAATACTGGAATTTTAGATTTTTAGGGTAAAATATACTGACAGTTTACCCATTCAGATATATTCCAATGTCTATTACAAAAACTGACTTCAGCTTATTCTTCTTTTTTATTTTTACAATTCTATTTTTCTACCCCGATTTCACTTCAGCTCAGTCGACGGTATTTGCACCCAACTCTTGTCCAGCGGAAACCGATCTCCGTACCCACCTCATAGATCAGGTAGATGATCGGGTAGCAGGTCTGGAGGCTAACGATACCACTAAAAAGATCTTCAGTACCTATAGTTATGGATCGCAAGTTCCCGCCGAACATACATACGTGCGTAGTTCTACGGCTTGGACGACGAGAGGAACTCCTTTAGATCTTACCGGACTTTCTCCTTGGAATGCTACTGGGAAAAATCAATACGGAGGAACATTGATCACCCCAAGACATCTCGTGTTCGCTGCCCACTCGCAGATACCACACAATGTAAATATTGTATTTGTGGATGCTGATAACAATATAGAAGTGAGGAAAATACCTCTACCGAGCAACAAGACTACCATCAGTGGTACTGATATTGCGATCGGTCGGTTAGACTCTGATTTGCCTGGAGATTTCACTCATTATCCAATCATCTCAAAGACGGATCTCGATAAACATATTACGAGTTATTCCGGCATACCGATGCTCGCGTTAGATCAAGAGGAAAAGGCGCTTGTGAGAGATATCTCAAATTTTTCCACCAGCGTCAGTCATTCAATTGCCAGTGGAGGGATAACACCAGCTCCGCACAGGGCGCTTTTTGGTGAGAGTTTGATTGGCGGAGACTCGGGTAATCCCGGTTTCATCATTATAGATGGAAAGCCGGCCTTGGTACTCACTCATCATACGAGCAGCGGCGGTCCCAACTATTCGTATTATTTGGATCAAGTAAATACTACTCTGACTTCTCTGGGTGGTGGCTATCAGGCTTCCTCGTATGATCTGTCCTGCTTTAATAGCATCCCAACTGTTTCCAATGCCGGCACAACTTTCACAGTGAGTGAAAACGCGACTCTCAATCAGGTGGTGGGTACTGTTGTTGCCGATGACGAAGATGATGACAACCTTTCCTACTCCATAACTTCTGGAAATACTGGTACCGCTTTCTCTATTACTAGTTCTGGTCAGATACGGGTTGCTAATCCTGGTGCTCTGGACTATGACACCAAATCCCTCTATACACTCTCAGTGAGTGTTACCGACGACGCATCGACTCCACTAACCGTAGCCAAGACATTCTATGTAAGTCTACAGGAAGCGGCCGGCACTCTGCCTGCCATCACTTCCTTCAATTTCTCAGTCAATGAGAATATTACGGGTGGCGCTTCCATTGGACAGCTAACCTTCACTTCACAGGCTACATCCTCAGTGACATTCTCTTTGGTTTCTGGCAACGCTGCTTTTGCAGTGAGTTCATCCGGATTAATTTCTCTTAGGAGTGGGAATCCGCTTAACCACGAAGCCCAGTCCAGTTACAACCTGACTGTGGGTATAGAAGACGATAATGGTTCAGCTACATCTGTAGTGACAGTCTCTGTTAACGATGTAAACGAAGCGCCGACACTCGTTGTTCCTTCACTATCGGTTGTCGATGAAGCCGCTACTGGAACGACAGTAGGTACGTTTACAGTCACTGACCCTGATGATGGCGATAATCATGTATTCACAATTGTATACGCTGATCCGGACGAAGAAGCGGAAGGGGCGTTCAATCTTCATCCATACACAGGCGTGCTGACAGTAAAGAATTCTTCTGCTATTGACCGAGATCAAAGCACTACGCTGTCTATATCGGTAAAGGTGGAAGATACCGGTAGTCCGTCACTTTCAGACACCGAAACAGCAGTAGTTACCATTACAGCCAAACCATCTTCCGGCGGCGGAGGCGGCGGAGGAGGTGGAGGTGGTGGGAGCGGAGGCGGCGGGGGAAGTAGTCGTGGCGGAGGTGGAGGAAGTAGCGGTGGGACAAGAGACTCTTTACCTCCTAGCGTGCTCACCGGCAGGTCCGACCCTATTGTTATTCCAGCCTTGTCTGCCACCCCGACGATTGCGGAACTACAACAACAGGTCAGGGTCTTGCTGGAGATCGTCGAAAGGTTGCGTGCTAGTTTAAACCTTACTCAGCCGATGATCCCATCAAGTTCGATAGTTGCCTTGCCGGGAGGAACCTTCACTCGTGATTTGGGAGTGGGTACCAGCGGTGAAGATGTGAGAAGGCTTCAGATTTTCCTTAAC
>CAZSDR010000015.1:0-9840 GCA_964605695.1 uncultured Candidatus Saccharibacteria bacterium
ATTCTCAAATTCAGGAAAAAAAATATCGGCTTCCGGTTCATCTTCGACAAACGTAACGTAAAGTCGATCTATAAAAGGGAGAGCCAATTTGTATATTTCACTACCGCCACCGATATGTATTTCGCGCGGTTGTTCTTGTTTGGCCACTTCAATTCCTTCGTCAAGTGAAGGAACGGTAATCGCACCAGGATATGCATAGTCAGTTTGTCGCGTAACGACGATATTGGTCCGTCCAGGAAGTGGTTTACCCAGAATGGCAATGATGGACTCGAAAGTCTTACGACCCATAATTACCGGACAACCTAGAGTCAATTCTTTAAAGCGTTTCAGGTCTTCAGGTATATGCCATAACAATTTGCCATCGTTACCAATGGCGCGGCTTTGCCGCGCCATTGCAACCGTGGCCGCGATTGGAATATTTGTTTCAGATAAGGGTAGAGAAGACATCAGTGTGATTATGACACAGTCAACCAGTCTCGTCATTCTTGGTCTCCTCTACGCCTGATGCTAGAATAACGGCACTTCAACTTCATGTCTCACTTTGAAATCGAAATCAAATCACTTCTTGGTTCACAAGAAAACGCTCAAGCGTTAAAAGATAAGCTCTGCGCGTCTGACCCTCACTGTGTACGCGTAACAGAAAACAAGCAACTCAATCACTATTTTGAAGGGGGAGATATTCATGCATTGTATGCGGCAACCGAACATTTGTTCTCAGGCGATCAACATGAAAAATTCAAGCGGATTGCGGAGCGCGGCAGCGATTTCTCTGTGCGCACTCGCCAGAAAGACGATGAAGTATTGCTCGTCGTCAAAGCCTCGATTGATGAAGGTGCGAGCGCCAATACCGTTTCTCGGCTTGAATTCGAGGAATCGGTAGCACTTTCGCTCGATGAACTCGATGCACTGGTACTTAAAAGCGGTTATCAGTATCAAGCCAAGTGGTCGCGCGAGCGAGAAGAGTATATCTATAAAGGTGCAAATGTGTGCATCGATAAAAATGCGGGATATGGCTATTTAGCGGAGTTCGAACAGGTGACTGATGATGAAGCGAGTTTGCCGAACGTCCGCGCCAATCTCGAGGCATTGATGACTGAACTTGGTATTGAAGAATTATCCCAGGATCGGTTGGCACGCATGTTTGCCCACTATAATGATAACTGGGCTGACTACTACGGCACGGATAAAACATTTATTATCGAATAGGTATTTCTTTATGTTTCTTTCTGATACAGATATATTGCGTGAGGTAAAAGCTGGCGTCATCACCTTGGAGCCATTTTCAGAAAAGCAACTTCAACCTGCCACATACGACATCAAGCTGGGTAATAAGTTCATTATAAATGATGCCCATTCGACTAAGGCTATCGATCCAGTGAAGGGTATTTATCCGAAGACACAAACGATTGAAGTTAAGGATGGTGATGAATTTGTATTGCATCCCGGAATCTCTATCCTTGGTTACTCAAAAGAAAAATTTGGATCCGATAGCTATCTCATAGAAGTGAACGGAAAGTCATCTTTGGCTCGCATCGGACTTATCGTGCATAACTCTGCCAGTATTGTAAATCCCGGTCACTATCTCAACATTGCTCTTGAACTTTGCAATCTTAATAATGTGCCGATTGTTCTTCGGCCGGGCATGGAAATCGCCCAACTCACTTTCTCGACACTTTCTTCGCATACGAAACGTAGTTATCAGAAGACTGGCCGCTATAGTGCAAACAATTTGGTTGGCTACGTGCCACCTAAAACCAAAACCGGTCTCTTAAAAAAGAAGAAGCCAGCTAAGAAAAAATAATATGAGCAAAAAACATCCCGAATACCAATATCTTGACCTGATGAAGAAACTTATTGACTCCGGCGATAAACAGACCGATAAGGGTACCGGTGTTGTAACCTACAGCTCCTTTGGTGATCAGATGCGGTTTGATCTTTCTGAGGGTTTACCGCTTTTAACTACAAAAAAGGTCTACTGGAAAGGTGTATTGCAGGAGTTGTATTGGTTTATGTCCGGTCAGTCGAATATCAAATATCTTGTCGATAATAATGTGCATATTTGGGATGATTATCCATACAAAATCTATAACGAAAAAGTCGAGTACGGAGAACAACCGGCGCTTACAAAAGACGAGTTTATAGAAAAAATCGCAAATGACAGTGAATTTGCCAAAGCACATGGCGAATTGCCGCACATCTATGGCGAGCATTGGCGCCGCTGGCAAGCACGCGATGGCAGGGAAGTCGATCAGCTTGGTTGGGTTATCAGTGAATTGACCAAGGATCCTGATGCGCATAACACACTCGTCACTAGTTGGAATCCAGAGTACATGTATGCTATGGCCGCACCAGGTCAAGCGGCACGGTTTCCGATTTGTCACAATATGTATCAGGTCAACATTAAGCACGGCAAGGTGTGCTTACATCTCTATCAGCGGTCGGCCGACATCTTTCTTGGTGTACCATTTAATATCGGCAGTTACGCACTTCTCACAGTCATCATCGCAAAAATACTGGGTCGGGAGCCTGGTGAATTTGTTCATACCTTTGGAGATGTGCATATTTACGAAAACCACATTGAACAAGCCAAAGAACAGCTTAGTCGTGAACCGTTGCCATTTCCGAAGGTGAAGATAAGCGACGAGGTAACTTCGCTTGATTCCTTTAAACCCGAGCATGTCGAACTGATCGAGTACCAGTCGCACGACACCATTAAGGCTGAATTGACGGTTGCGGGAGGGTATAATAAGAATCTGCATTCCTAAAGATATGATCTGACGTAGTTAAAAACCAAAGAGTTATCAACCGATTAAGATTTTTAACTATGTACGAATATATTAAGAAACAAGACCAAGAGGTGTTTGGAGCTTTAGAAGGAGAGGAGGCACGCGAAGCGCGGGGACTGGAACTGATTCCAAGTGAGAACTATGTGTCGCGAGCAGTGTTAGAAGCGAATGGTTCGGTTTTCACTAATAAGTATTCCGAAGGGTATCCGGGCAAACGCTATTATGGCGGACAAGATTATACCGACATTGTAGAAACGATCGCTATTGAGCGCGCGAAACAGCTTTTTAATTGTCAGTTTGCTAATGTTCAGCCACTTTCTGGCGCGCCGGCCAACGTGGCCATGTACTTCGCGTTGATGGAGCCGGGTGACACGGTCTTGGGGATGGATCTTTCTCATGGTGGACACCTTACGCACGGGCATCCGACCACGTGGATCAATAAAATCTTCAAATTTGTCCGCTACAAGATGAAGAATGTTGATACGGGGGAGATTGATTATGACGAATTGCGTGAAGTGGCATTACGGGAGAAACCAAAAATTATCTTGGCCGGCTTCTCAGCCTACAGCCGCGAGCTTGATTATGCGAAGTTTGTTGAGATCGCGCGCGAGGTCGGCGCCTACACGGTCGCTGATATGGCGCATATCGCCGGACTGATTGCTGGCGGCGTTGCCCGCAATCCGTTTGCTGACGGTTTTGATGTGATCACGACCACTACGCATAAGACCTTGCGCGGGCCGCGCGGTGGCATGATTCTGACTCGCGAGAGTGAGGAGATCGCGACCAAGATAAATAAAGCGGTATTTCCGGGCCTTCAGGGCGGTCCTCATATGAATGCGGTCGCAGCCAAAGCAGTTGCCTTTGGTGAAGCACTGACTCCGGCTTTTAAAGAGTATGCGGCGCAGATACTGAAAAACGCCAAGGCTATGGAAGCGGTTTTTGCTCGTGAAGGTGTGCGCATGCTGGGTGGCGGTACGTCAAACCATCTCATATTGGCTGATGTGTTTGGTTCCTTGGGTGTGACCGGAAAAGAAGCGGAGGTTGTCCTTGATGAGGTGGGCATTACGCTCAATAAAAATATGATTGCCGATGATCCAAGAACGGCGATGGATCCGTCCGGTATTCGCTTCGGTACACCGGCCATGACAACGCGCAAGATGAAAGAAGGGGAGGCGACTCGGGTGGCGGAAATTATGATTGAAACCTTGCGCCAGAAAGACGATACGGACAAAAAATCAGCTTTACAGAAAGAGGTACAGACATTGTGTGAAGCATTCCCAGTGCCGGAGGTTTTGGTGTAGGATAAAAATAAGTAAGCGAAATGAAATGAAATAGTTTTTTTTATATATTATTTCGCACTCCGCGGCGGTTTCAACTACCCCACCACCGCCGGCTTTACTATTATTCTCAAGGAGAGTATTCTTATTTGGGCGATACTTGGTCAGACCTACCCGGTCGTGTGGCGCGCAATCGGGTGAGTCTGGCCTTCTTTTTTTATTTCCCACCCGCTTCTTGCCATTTTTACCCATAAGGTATATCGTAGATTCGTGACGCGTCGCGTTGCACGCCCGACTGTGCCAGTCAGTTTGGCGTTTCCTCCCTGTACTTTGCCGCGCCGAGTATTCCGCCCCTCGCTCAAACTGCTTGGCGCGGTTTTTTTATTTCCACCATCATTGTGTACAATGGTGATAATGAATGAGTTCGTTAGTAGTCAGGCTAGTACGCCGCCGCCTCGCCGTCGGCCGAGTTTTTCTACCGTCAAAAGGCATTGGTTAACATTTGCCTTCTTTGCCGGATTCATTGTTGATGTATTTCTTCTCAATCGAGTTGACGACATCTTCGACAATCTCGTCCTCCTTTTTTACGTACTACTTGCGTTCTCGTCACTGTTGATTTTTTACGCCAGCGTCGCAGAACGCTTTTCAGAAAAAGTATCCTACCTGTTGCGTACATACGCCCCCTTGGCCATCCAGTACTCCTTCGGAGGTCTTCTCTCCGGCATGCTTATTTTTTACGGCCGCTCCGGTGATTGGTCCACTAGTTGGCCTTTTTTGCTGATCATTTTGATCGCTATTTTAGGCAATGAATTCATCAAAGAGCGCTCTTCGCGCTTAATCTATAACTTAGCTTTTCTTTTTATCGGTTTGATGGCCTATATGGTCCTCTTGGTTCCGGTCTTAAGCGGTTATATGGGAGTGTGGCCATTCATCGTCAGCGGACTGCTGGCGTTGTGTATTTTTTATGGCTTCATCCGATTGTTGTATCGAGTGATTCCTCGTTTTATGGATTTGCAAATGCGTATCATCGTACTGACGATTGGTGCCATCTACATGTGTTTTAATTTGCTCTATTTCGTCAATATCATTCCGCCGATTCCTCTATCTTTGAAAGATCTGGGTATTTACCACAGTGTCATAAAGTTTGAAAATAATACCTACCAATTGAAATGGATAGACGGTCCGTGGTGGCGACCGTTTAAGCGGTATGACGATGTCTTCTATCCCAGTGCGGCACCTAATGTGTATTGTTTTGCGAGCGTGTTTGCGCCAACCAGAGTGGATACGGACATCTATCATCGCTGGGAATACAAAGATGAAGCCGGAGATTGGATCGTCCACGCGCGTATCAAGTATCCGATTCAAGGTGGCAATGACAGCGGTTGGCGGGGTTATACACAAGTAGCGAGCCATCGGCCGGGTGAGTGGCGCTGTAGTGTGGAGACTGAACGTGGACAAGTATTGGGACACACAACCTTTAGAATTGCTCCGGGAAGTGAAGAGCCGCCAAGAGAAATGAATACACGAGTGGAATAGAGCCGTCTCATAGTATACTAAGCATCGTCCGTCTGTCGGTGCATATTTAATTTGTATGAAAAAGAAAACTACATCCGCCAAAAAAAATACCAAGACTAAGAAAGGTCTCGTCAAAAAAACAGTCTCTAAGAAAATTTCCACCAAGAAAAAGGACTATAACCAGATGGCACTTGCCCTCCATAAGAAAATGAAGGGCAAGCTTGAGGTCGTTGGCAAAGGATCTCTCGTGACACGTGACGAATGGAGCACTATGTATACGCCGGGGGTGGGAGCAGTCTCTGCGTATCTAGCCAAACATCCACGCGAAGCACGGGACTATACTATTAAACGAAACACAGTGGCGGTTATAAGTGATGGGTCAGCGATTTTGGGTCTCGGGAATCTCGGTCCAATCGCGGCGTTGCCGGTTATGGAAGGTAAGTGCGCCATCTTCAAAGCTATGGCCGGCGTTGATGCTTTTCCGTTGGTGCTGGATACGCAAAATTCCGAGGAGATTATCAAAATCGTCAAAGCGATTGCTCCTGGTTTCGGCGGGATTAACCTGGAAGACATCGCGGCGCCGCGCTGTTTTGAGATTGAAGAACGTCTGAAAGCGGAACTCAATATTCCGGTCATGCATGACGACCAGCACGGTACGGCAATCGTGGTCTTAGCAGGGCTCATAAATGCGGCGCAGGTAGTGGAAAAGAAGTTCAGCAAATTGCGCGTAGTGATTGTAGGTGCGGGTGCGGCCGGCCGCGCGGTGGCACTTCTGCTTCATAAGGCGGGCATCCAAGAAATAATCATTACCGACAGCAACGGCATCATTTATGAAGGTCGTCCTGGGTTGGTGTCGTATAAAAAAGAATTAGCGCGCATTACGAATCAGAATCGACGGCAAGGGCAAGTGCTTGAGGCTGTTGATGGAGCCGATGTGATCATTGGTGTGTCTGGCCCTGGCACTATTACGAAGCATCATGTCGAAAAAATGGCACCGCAAGCGATCATCTTTGCGCTCGCGAACCCGATTCCTGAAATCAAACCGGAAGACGCTAAGCAAGCGGGCGCCGCGGTGGTGGCAACCGGCCGCAGTGACTACCCAAACCAGATCAATAATTCTTTGGCCTTCCCGGGCATCTTCCGCGGCGCTCTCGATCACGGCGTTCTCGCCATTACCGACGACATGAAGCTGGCCGCCGCCCAAAAGCTGGCCAGCTTGGTGAAGAAACCGACCGCGGAGGAAATCATCCCCTCTATTATGACTCCGAATTTGGCCAGCAAAATCGCTAGTGTTATCAAATAGTATCAACTAGGTCTAATCAGGAGGAAAGAAGTAATTTTTTAGTCAGTTAAAATCATTATCGTATGAAATCTTTGGAAATAATCAAACTTATTTGCGCCATTGCCTTACCTTTGGCAGCGGGCGCTATCGGTTCTTTTTTTACCATGCCCGCAATACCGGAATGGTATGCCACATTGACTAAGCCAGAATTAGCTCCACCCAATTGGGTTTTTGGACCAGTCTGGACAACGTTGTATGTATTGATGGGGGTCGCGTTCTTTTTGGTGTGGCGGCGTGGATTTACGGAATCAGGCGTTCGTTTAGCCGCCGGCATTTTTATATTTCAGTTGATCCTCAATACCGCGTGGTCAATTGTCTTTTTCAATCTGCGTTCCCCGGGAGGTGCGCTCATTGTAATTGTCTTTCTATGGACAGCGATTTTGATCACCATGTTTTCTTTTGCTCGTTTCAGTCGACTAGCTGCTTGGCTGTTGGTGCCGTACTTAGCGTGGGTAAGTTTTGCCAGCTACTTGAACTACGCCATCTGGACATTAAACCCATAATCTAGGCCGTGTAAAAACACACATTACATGGTAAGCTAAACGGCTATGGAAGAAAAAACTACAATTCGCTGGTACAGGCGCATTACGGATTATATGCCGCGTATGATGAGGTCAAAATGGTTTTATGTAGTGGCTTTACTCGTGGCGGCAGGAGCGGCCTGGAGCTTTTGGGGCGGAAATGGAGCGGTACCGAGCTTTGAAACTGCGACGGTTGAAAGAGGTGATGTGGAGCGTGTCATCAGTGAAACGGGTACTCTGGTAGCTACGAAGGAAGTCGAATTGGCTTTTACTGCTTCGGGACGGATAGCGGCTGTTTTGGTTGAGAAAGGTGACCAGGTTACTGAAGGTCAAGTGTTGGCGCGTCTTGATGGAGCAGCGGCGGCTGCCAATCTAGCTCAGGCGCAAGCTGCTTTGCGGGCAGCGGAGGCGAGAGCTGGTTCGGCTGGAGGCTTGCGCGAACAAACCATTCAACAACAGAATCAGTTAGTTGAAAATGCTCACAAGGCTTTGTTGACGAATGATTTGCGGGCCTATTTGATCTCTGGAAACCTTGGTAGCGGACAAATTGCCACGCCACCAACGGTTACGGGTACGTATACCTGTAAAGCTGAAGGTGAATATCGGTTGAGACTTTATCCATCAGGAACACAATCTGGTTTTAGCTTCTCGCTATCTGGATTGGAGACTGGAATTGGCAGTGTCTCAACAGTTGGTCCAACACCTATTGGTAATTGTGGCTTGTTCGTGCAGTTTCCTTCAAATTTCTTAAGCTCCGGCGAAGTGATCTGGTCTATACCAGTACCGAATGTGCGTTCAGTTTCATACGCTTCTCTCTCCGGTGCGTATCAGGCGGCCTTGGAGGCTCGTGAATTGGCTCTGCGCGATGAAGCCAATGCTCCGGTCTTTGCGGCTGATATTGATCAAGCTCGAGCGAATGTACGATCAGCACAAGCTGCATTAGCTAACCTTTCCATTCTCGCTCCGTTTGCGGGAGTGGTGACCAATTTGGCAATTACCCCCGGTGAGATTGCTACCCCTGGTGCTCCTGCCATTTATCTCACTTCCGACGAGCGTTTCGAGATAACGATTGGCGTTCCGGAAGATGACATTCTGGGGATTGAAGCCGGCGATCGGGCGGAAGTTACCTTTGATGCACTACGCGACGTGTCTTTAGAAGCGGAAGTGGTCTATGTTGCACCGGCTGCTTCTGCTCAAAGTGAGTTTGTTTCGTTTGAGATCGTTCTCCATCTGCTCGAAGAGGATCCTCGTGTTCGTTCAGGGCTTACAGCTGACGTTGATATTTATGCTGAGTCTCGCTCTGAAGTGATTGCGGTTCCCGTACGGGCTGTGATTGAGGAAGACGGTCGCCGGTTTGTACGAGTTATGGAAGGAGAGACATCGTATCGTCGAATACCAGTTGCGGTTGGTCTACGCGGCGGCGGTCTGTATGAAATCACTGCCGGCCTTGAAGGCGGTGAGCGTATTATTACATTTGCTAACAATGCCGCTCTTTCTGCTCTGAGTGAAGTGGGGGACTTTGATAGCCTACCAACACCAACTGTAGATCCGGTGCTAGAGGAGGAAGAGATTATGGAGGAGGCTCCTCATATGCAATTTAGTACACCCTTAGAAGGTGAGTTGCCGGTCAGGCGCGGATTATAATTCATGGCATTATTTGAAGTCGAAAACTTAACTAAGACATTTCCTGGCGCTGATGGTGGTACAACTGTCTTGCATGGTGTGACATTTAGTATCGATCGAGGGGAGTTTGTCTCTATTATGGGTCCATCAGGAAGTGGTAAGTCAACCCTCCTCCATATACTTGGTTTCTTAGATGAACACACGAATGGCATCTATCGATTCAATGGACGTAGTCTTAAGGATCACAGTGATGACGAAATCGCGCGTGTGCGCAATGATGAGATGGGGTTTGTCTTTCAGGCTTTTAATCTGCTCCCGCGCGAAACCGTATACGAAAATGTTCGGCTCCCGCTTCTGTATTCAAAGGTTCCTGAGAAAGAATGGGACCAACGGATTCGAGAAGTGATAGACATTGTCGGCCTTTCTCACCGTCTCGATTTCCAAGCATCCAAACTCTCTGGTGGTGAGAAACAGCGCACCGCCATTGCGCGTGCTCTGGTGGTAAAACCAGATGTTATTTTTGCCGACGAACCGACTGGTAATCTTGATTCCAAGTCAGGTCAAGCGGTTATGGAAACGTTGCAAAGCCTTCATTATGATCACGGTCATACGGTTGTACTCATTACTCACGAAACCTCCACCGCCGAACATGCCGATAGACTTATTTATTTGCAGGACGGCAAAATTGTAAGAGATAGTAAGGTGAAAGAACGAAGACGGGCGGGCGATAATTTCACTAAGTAACAGTGTCAGGTTATGAGAATTAGACATATTTT
>CAZSDR010000016.1:0-9812 GCA_964605695.1 uncultured Candidatus Saccharibacteria bacterium
CCTCCGTCACTCCACTGAAAAGATTTAAGATGGCGCCACTACCATTTTGGATAAGAGATAACAATGAACCAGTCGAGGTTGCTGTTACTGTGCCCGCAGTATCAGAGCGGACGAAGCTGGTGGTTGCAAAACCATCAAAAGTGCGAGCGTTGGCGGCATTAATTGCTTCAAAGGCTGCTGGCACCGCACCGAGAACTTTGCGTGGTGTCATTTCAGGATCGCTCTCGATAGTGACTCCGAGATAGAGAGTCTGCGCAAAATCGACTCCCGTCAGCGGTGTAGTCGAACCGAGCATGACTGAAAAAAGTCCACTGATAACATCCACTTCATCAGCTCCCGAAAGAGTTTCTGTCCAAATCGGACTACCGCCAGTTGGAGTTGTGTAGAGAGAAAATTCCATCGCGTACGAACCATCGGAGACAGCCATTCCGGCATTATCAGTAAGCTTACCTTGATAATTTATTTGTTCATTGAATTGAGCTGAAGAAAAAGCTGTAGGAAGAAGCCATAAAAAGACAACGAGAATGAAGCCAAAATAGAAAGTCACCTGACTTTTATTTCTTTGCAATTCTTGTAATATCCTTGCTTTCATAAAAAATTACTCGACCGTTTCCTTAATCGGCACCAACAGAAAACGATAGTGTTCATCTGAAGGATTCCTGAAGATCGGCGTAATCAATCCGGAATCAGAATTCTCAAATTCAACCTGTACCGGATCGGAAAACTGATCCCGTATATCTGCAATTACTTCAACTGGAGAATTACCATCCGCCAAGACCATTCCCATCGCTGGTTCTTTAGGTGTAGACTGCGTTACTGTCGATTCAAGAGGTTGTTGGGGCGTATGTATTTTTTCTTCAGGTAAAAATGTTTCAGAAGAAGGTGAAGCTCCGAGAGAAGCGAGTTGGTCAGTCATTGCCACAAAACCTTCTGTTGCGTAACTAAAAACATCGCGAGTAGTGACAGACACTTCAGTAAAAAAGTCTCCAGCAAGGCCATAAGCGTAGAAATGAGTTTTATCAGTAGCGGTAGCCCAACCAAGGTACCCGACACCAAAACCGGTTAATAATAGAAAAAAAGCCGAAGCCAAGGCCAGACTCTTTTTTGGCATATTCATCTCTACCACTGGCTGAGGCGCGGAGTTTGCGGTCAACTCTCGCTTGCGTTCATCTCGAATGAGATGACCTCTGATAGCCTTGTCGACTTTCTGTTTTCGCAGAAAGAGCTCGAGTGAGGTTCTTTCCACAAACCACTGTCTACCCACACGATTTCCAACCACCTTCCCATCACGCGCAAGTTTAGAGAGATAGTCTGAAGTGTACCCAAACTGCTTCCCCAACACCGCAGTTGGAAAGAAGGTAGATCCGTTAATTTGTAATTCCTGCGTCATGGCAAATACTCTATGAATTATATAGTTAATTCGGCTATTTTTTGCCGTTTTTTCTCTAAAATTGTGGACAGTAAAAACACGCTCTCAACATGAAATTTCATGATTGAAAAATTTTTAAAAACAGACTGAAAAAGGTACGGGTGACTGGGAAATGTAGTGGTGGATATTTTGTGTTAAAAAATACTAATCACGAGGAGATTTAGCCTCTAAATAGCATCTTTTTAAAAAGCTCCGGTTCTGATTAAAACTTTAAAAATAGCTGGTACGTGAAAGATACCGGTCGCCAGAATGTCTCCCAAAGAACCTTGATCGGACTATTTATAAATTCTCGTCTAGAAGAGAAAACCTTTAATATAAACGTATAATTGAGAAAACCCGTTGTACAGATTGAGAACGTAATCAGTCCTTATAAGGTCTCCTTCTACAACGATCCTATATTCAAGTCCAACCAAAGACAAACAAGCTGTTATAGTCACGACCGTTATCAAAAGAATGGCTAATGAAGATGAGGTGGTTATAGAAGATTTCCTATTGATTAAAACAGGCTTACTTTGTGGGGTACCAACCATTTTTTCCGCCAACTTTGCCGGTTCAACGAAGGTAGAGATCATCTCAACTTCTTTTTGATTTGGAATGCTGGGTTTGAAGACATGACTGCTTTTAGTAGCAGAAGGTTTCTTTATGGTTCGAATTGGAACCAAAAAGGTCTCTGCGGGGCTATTTTCGGGTGATGAAGCGGTTCCTGCCACAGACACTTCTTTAGCGACCTCTTCTTCCTCACCCAACTTCTTTGGTTTCGGTATCAATTCAAAATCATCACTAGCATAGTTAGAGGGTTCTTCTTTTTTGGAAACATTTCGGAAAGACTCTGTATTTCTTTCCTTGACAGTCTTTTCCAGAGCTCTCTTAGTAACACTTTTGCTGCTGCGGTAGCGGTTCTTTTTATGTTCCAATAAGGAGTCTCTTTCTACATACCAGCTACGACCCACCAGCCGAGCATTGACGGTCTGAGACCGACATAACTGCCCAATGTAATCTCCAGTGTAGCCGAGATCTTTTGCTAAAATAGAGGCTTTAACAAACGTTTTCCCGTCAAAAATTATCGTCTCCATACTGAGCCCATTATATGTTACTGGGCTGCAAATTTTTTAGAAAAAAATAAAAAATGTGCACAACTTAATTTAGATCTGTTTTCGTATCAACTCAGCTACCAATTGAGGATTGGCCGAACCTTTAGTTTCTTTCATAACCTGACCGATCAAAAACTGTAAGGCATTTTCCTTACCATCTCGGAGTTCACTCACAACTGAAGCGTGATTATTAAGAATGGCGGTTACTATAGGTAATAGTTCTTCCGAAGAATTCTTCTGTAAAAGACCCTTATCTTCAGCTAATTTTTTAGGATCTTTACCTTCGAAGACGACGGGTATCAGTAGGTCTTTTGTGACTCTGGAATTAATCGCCCCGGAGCTGAGCAAGTCCAACAACTCCGCCAACCTCTCTGGGTTTGGCTTCATTGACTGATCTAGATTCACAGCAACACCAAGCACATCATTAACAAAATAATTAGCAGCCAAAATCGGACTCACCCTATCAGTAAGCATCTCAAGCACTGTTCTGAAAAAAGTATCATTTTCGACTGAACTGATGATTATCTCGGCTACTTCTTTTGGCACTCCATGAGCCTCGTAGAAATAACGCTTTTTTTGAGGCGTTTTATCAATTATCTCGGCTAGGCGAGAATCGGAATAGTTTTTATTAGAAGAACGGAGGAATTTAGGCAGATCTGGATCAGGAAAATAACGGTAGTCTTCTGCCGATTCCTTAGCCCGCTGAGAAAAAGTAACACCATTGATCTCGTCCCAACCACGAGTCTCTTGAGTCACAGACTCTCCTTTTTCCAACAAAGCAACCTGTCTTTCTATCTCATATGTAATAGCCCCCTCGACGGAGCGGAAGGAATTTAGGTTCTTTACCTCTACCTTGGTCCCGAACTCAGCTGTCTTACTTACTGATATATTAGCCTCGACGCGCATTTCTCCTTTTTCCATATTGGCTTCGGCTACACCAATCGACCGCAAAAGCAGTTGTAGTTCTCTGGCAAACTTGCCGGCTGATTCGGGGTCGTGTATGACCGGCTCGGTTACCAATTCCATTAAAGGTACTCCGGCTCTGTTGAAGTCGACAATACTTCCCTTTCCTTTATCATGTTGACTTCGAGCGGTATCTTCTTCTAGATGAACGCGAGTTATATTCACTCCTGCCAACTCTCCTCCGGAAACAAAGGGATATGCGTACTGACTTATCTGATACGCCTTTGGAATGTCGGGATAAAAATAATTTTTTCTGTCGAACTCACTGAATTCCGCCAAATTCCCACCGATGGCAGTTCCAACTTGAAGCAAAAAAAGGATCGCTTCTTCATTGGGTACCGGTAAACTTCCTGGATGTGCGAGACAAATCGGACAAACATGAGTGTTAGGGTCCGCGTGATGAGGGTCATTGGCGCAACCGCAGAACATTTTACTCCGAGTTTTTAGTTCAGCATGCACCTCCAGCCCGATGGTGGCTTTATAAGACTGTTCCATATACAGAATATTATCCTGTACGGAGACGAAGAACAAGCGCATCCTGTAATTTTTTCACGCTTTCGGGGTCTAAAATGGACACCACAAACACACGATTCTCAATTCTGTCAAGACTCTTGAGCACCCCATCTAAAATATCCTTATTTACCAAGTCTTTTTTAGTTAAGACAATCCATTGTTCTTTGTCCCCAACATCCTTCGAGAACGAGCTGATCTCATTTTGGACTGTCTCTAAGGCCCCTTTTACGTCATTATTTTGGAGAGAAACCAGGTGTAAAAGCATTTTTGTGCGGGTAATATGGCGCAAAAACTTGTGTCCGAGACCCTTCCCTTCCGCCGCACCCTCTATCAAGCCGGGTATGTCAGCGACCGTAAACTCATATAGGGCACCTAGGTGCGGTTCAAGTGTAGTGAAAGCGTAGTCACCGACCGGAGACTTGGCGTTAGTCAGCGTATTCAAAAGAGAAGACTTGCCCGAATTGGGTAAACCGATCAGTCCAACATCGACAACGAGTGACAATTCGATACGAAACGCACCTCTTTCTCCCGTCCGACCTAACGTAGACTCTTGAGGAGAAGTATTAATCGAGGACTTGAAGTGTTCGTTACCTTTGCCTCCGGCGCCGCCGGCAAGAATACGCACAGTCTCTCCTACAGTGAAAAGTTCGTAGACTCGATTACGCTCAATGTCTGTGACAACTGAACCAACGGGAATATCTATATATACATCCTCTCCGTTTTTTCCCATCTCACTACTTGAACGACCATCAGATCCATTTTGTGCAACGAACTTTTTGGCCCCCGTATATTTAGCTAAGCGATTCAAGTCGGATACAGCCCGTACATATACATCTCCACCGCGCCCGCCGTCGCCTCCGGCTGGACCGCCACGCGGTTTAAACTTTTCCCGATGCCACCTCACGACACCATTGCCGCCGTCGCCAGCCTGGGCATATATCTCTAATTCATCTACAAACATGGTAGCTGTTATAGCACGTATCGATCATTTTGAACAACGAGATGATGTCGCAAAACAAAAAATCAATCGACTTCTAACACCCTCTCCAGCGTTAGTACAGCTTCTGGTATCGCTCTTCTCGTTTGTCCGAGATTAAAAAATATACCTTAGAATATAGGTATTCCGTTTGTGGGCACTGCGGATGATTAATTTGTGTCGGTAACGACTTTCCACTCTCCGGAGTTTATGAGAGGCTCGGCTTTCTTATATTTCATGGTCTTGAACTCGGCACCGTTGGTGATGGTCACCTGATCGTTGCGGCCATAACCCGCCTCTTTCAGACGTTGTTTTTGGCCTGTTGCCGCAACCTCGCCGCTAGCTCTAAGAGCTGACTCCCGTGCCTTTTCTAGTTCACGCTCCTCGGCTCTTAGAGCTTGTGGTGCCAGCATAGGAATAACCTCAGCGATACGGTGCAGAGTGACGGTCTGCATTTCTTTGAAGAGACGGATCCCTTCTTTTCTGTACTCAATCAGTGGATCACGTTGACCGTAGGCACGGAGATTAACACTCGAACGTGTGTATTGCATCACCTCCAAATGTTCCACCCACAAGATATCTATCATCTGTAATGCCAACCGACGGAAAAGATCATTCCAGACTTCCTCACCAAATTCTTTCTTCTTAATTTCTATAGCAGATTCAACCTCAGGAACTTCACTTATTACTTCAGCGAGGATTCCTTCCGCGGCTCCCGGTTCATTGCGAAGCAACTTGCCACGCTTCTCATAGATCACTTGCCTTTGAGCATTGAGTACGTTGTCATACGCCAAGACTTGTTTTCGAGCATCAAAATGAAAACCTTCGATGCGAGTCTGAGCGCCTTCGAGCTGGCGAGATATCATTTTCGTCTCAATAGGTTGATCTTCAGGAATGCCGAAAGTTCCCATCAAAGCCTTGACGCGGTCGCCCGCAAACACCCTCATCAGGTCATCTTCCATGGACACATAGAATTGGGTCTCGCCCGGGTCTCCCTGTCGTCCGGAGCGCCCTCGCAGCTGATTGTCGATACGACGAGCCTCATGACGTTCTGTACCAAGTACAAACAAGCCGCCGCGTTCGCGTACAGCCTCTGCCTCCGCTTCTGATGCATTAGTACCTCCCAACTTGATATCGACACCACGACCGGCCATATTAGTTGCGAGAGTGACCATGCCAAGCCGACCGGCATTGGCGATGATCTCTCCTTCCCTTTCATGGTTCTTGGCATTCAACATCTCGTGATTCACGCCGGCTTTCGTCAGCGCTTGTGAGAGAAGTTCGTTCGTTTCTATTGAAGCCGTACCGATCAAAACCGGCTGCCCTTTTTCGTGAAGAGTCTTGACCTTCTCAATGACAGATTTGTATTTGCCAGCTCTCGTTTGGAAAATCAGATCGTTGTGGTCAATACGCGCTATTGGTTTATGTGTCGGAACAGGCACTACCTCAAGTCCGTACACAGAATAAAACTCTTCACTGGAGGTAAGAGCCGTACCTGTCATACCGGCCAATTTTTGATACAGCTTGAAATAGTTTTGATAGGTTATAGACGCATAGGTCCTCGATTCCTTTTGTATTGATACATTCTCTTTGGCTTCGACGGCTTGATGTAAACCGTCTGACCAGCGGCGGCCAGGCTGAAGCCGGCCGGTAAATTCATCAACGATCACGACCTCATTGTCGCGCACAACATACTCCTTATCACGCGTATACAGAGCTTCAGCGCGTACTGCCGTCTCTAAGTGGTGAACATATTTAATACCTCTATCGGTATAGATATCATTGATGCCCAGTAGTTGTTCGGCACGCTCAATTCCCTCATCGGTTAAGGTGGCGCTTTTCAGTTTTTCGTCGACGATATAGTGAGTTTCCGGCTTGAGCTGACGAGCGATTTTGGCAAATATTTCATACAGATTCTCACTTTCAGCAGCTGGGGCAGAGATAATAAGAGGTGTACGGGCTTCGTCGATCAAAATCGAGTCGATCTCGTCCACAATCGCAAAGGCGTGGCCACGCTGACGGACCTTGTTGGCCTCAAATTCAATATTGTCACGCAAATAATCAAATCCGAACTCACTATTAGTGCCATATGTTATGTCTGCCGCATAAGCCTCTTGGCGCGTACAAGGACGCAAGAAGTCATATACCACCTTAAAAGAACCATCCTGATCTCTTTCTGCATCTTTATCATTGTGACCTTCGTCATAAATATAGGAACTTTCATGATTGATGACACCAACTGAAAGACCAAGATACGCATACACCTGCCCCATCCACACCGCATCGCGACGAGCCAAATAATCATTGACGGTCACCACATGCACCCCATCTCCTTTTAGGGCATTGAGAGCGGCTGGTAAAGTACCTACTAAGGTTTTACCTTCTCCAGTGCGCATCTCGGTAATCATGCCTCGATGAAGAAGTACACCGCCAACCAACTGCACATCGTAATGACGCAACCCGAGCGTTCGCTTCGATGCTTCGCGAATTAAGGAAAACATCTCCGGCAAGACGTCATCAAGAGCTTCTCCTTCAGCGAGGCGCACCTTGAGAGAATCTACGGCAGATTTTAATTCTTCTCTACTACACTTTTCATACTCCGACTCCAAACCATTGATACGGTCAACGATAGGTTGTACCGAGGAGAGCATTTTGGCGTAAGAAGGGGCAAAAAAACGGTCTAAAAATGACATAGCCAGGCTAGAATAGCATAAAATTACCTTAAGAAATAGCCGTAGGAAATCTCCTCACAACCAGAACAAAACCGCCCAATGGGCGGTTTTGTTCAATACGATGTGCGTCGAAAAGCGGAATTTATTTCCTCTTCTTTGCAGCTCGTCGCTTCTTGGTTGCCTTCTTGGTTGCCTTCTTGGCGCTTCGCTTCTTAGTGCTTCGCTTCTTGGTTGCCTTCTTGGCTGCTGCTCGACGAGCAACTTTCTTTGCTGCTTTTCTTTTTGCCATAGATAGTGTAATAGAAGTATTAGTGAATAATGTTACTCGACCGCTGACTTCTCGTATTTAAAGAACAAATAGGGAGAGAATGTCCGCTTACAACTATTATCACGTTCGCAAAAAATTATTACAAGAAAAAAGTTTTCAAGTGTGTGGATAAGAAAAATATTTAAAAAAAATTATAAATTATAAAAAACAAACTTCTGATTCCAATGTCACACCAAACTCACTGTGCACAGCATCAGTTATGAGATCGCTAAATTCTTTAACATGAATGGCACGGGCATCTCCATAATTAATAATAGACAATGTATGGAGTGGTGAAATTCCAACCGTCCCTTTGAATTTTTTATCTACAAAATCAGTCTTGTTGTACGGGGTACATTCCATCAAAAATGCAGAAGAGACCTTCACGAGACCATCAGGAAGTTCCCAGTGCCAAGGACTGAAACGTTCTCCTTTTTCAGCATATTTTTGATCTACAACCGATTGAATTCTGACGTAATCTTCTCTCGTGACGATGGCATTCTTAAAGAAAGACCCAGCGCTGTGATACATACCTTCCAGCATCCCAATACGTCTACGGATAACTAAAACTGACTCACGCATATCGTTCGGGGTGGGCGACTTGATACCTTTCTTATGCAATTCCTGCGCTATGCTCTGGAGTGAACTGCGGTATGAGGTGTGAACAGGTGCAGTAGTCGACAGTCTGAGAGAGACACGTGTCACCACATAATTTTTTCCTTTTCCAGCCCGTTTAAAAAAACTGTCACGATAATGAAAATCGCATTCTTCTCGAGAAAAAACTCGCCTCTCACCTGTTTTAAGGTCTATAGCTTCAACTTCATAGACCATTTCCTCAATGGTAACACCGTATGCGTTTATATTCTGGACGATTGCGCCACCTACCAAACCTGGTATACCGGAAAGATTTTGCAGTCCCCACAAATTGCGTCTGGTAGTATCAGAAACCAATTCGTCAAATATCACTCCCGCCCCGACACGCACTAAGACTGAACCATCAGTACTAGTATCTTCATACTCAACACCACCGATGCTCACTTGTAACACTAGCCCACGCACTCCTTCGTCTGAAATAAGTACGTTTGATCCACCGCCGAGTACAGTGATAGGAAGTGATTTGTCGTGACTAAAAGCCAACACTTCCGCTAAATCACCTTCCGTATCGACCTCCACAAAGAAGTCGGCCACGCCGCCCACGTGAAATGTCGTTTTATCCTTTAAAGAGACCTGAGTGGCAATATCTGTCATAACAACCTCAAAAGGTATACTGCACCCTTTATCGTTCGGGAGATTCTACACTATTTTCTTCGGGAGTGTTGGTATCGGGTTCGACTGCCTTGGCAGTGACTTCTTTGGTCGTCGACACCTCAGGCGACGTCACTAACACGCTTTCGATTATATCCCGATACGCCATAATAAAACGAGTCGGGTCTTCATGCAGGCGTTCTTTCATGGTCAACCGAGCATTATGAGCAAACTGGGTACGCAGAGCGTTCGTGTTCATAAATTTATTCAGCTTTTGCGTAAAACCCACCGTGTCTTTAGGGTCGCAAAGAAACGCATCTTCTCCTTCCACAAAGATGTCGTCTCTAAGTGGAGTTCGTGCCGCTAAGATCGGTAAGCCGGAGGCGGCGGCCTTAATCACAATTTCGTCACTCTCCTCCGTTGTGTCGGTAGCAATAAGTAAGTCGGATGATTGAAAGTACGGTAACAGATTAGAGACTTCTCCAGCGAACAGTACCTGAGATTCAATGCCAAAAATACGCGCTCGATTTCTAAAATGTTCTTTCATTGGGCCGTCACCCACCACCACCAGAGCGATTCTCGGTGACCTGAGTGTAAAGCGAATCGCATCAATAGT
>CAZSDR010000017.1:0-9746 GCA_964605695.1 uncultured Candidatus Saccharibacteria bacterium
GAAGTGATCGTCTGAAGACGAGGGAAAACACCCACCCAAATTGAGACCTTTTATGACTCTTTAGAAAATCTCTCGACGCTCTGCCCTTCCCACTCGACTACCTCGCGCCACTGCCTTAGCGGACGCGTAAAAAACGGGGCGTCTGGGCTTTCGTATAACGGCTTATAGACCACCATCCATTCTTCGTCGTTGGAGTGTAGAGCCAACAAAACTACTTCGTATAAATCCCCTTTATAATGCCGGTAGGTCTCGCCGGCCACCGGCGCTCCGACTGGAAGCGGCACTACGTTACCTTTCATAATGATTTTTGTTTAGATCTATCTACCTCTGATTCTTTGCACCGACTTTATATATGCTGATTATAGCAATACTGATTACTACATAGATCCAAGACAACCAGCGAAATACTTGTTCGGGATATGGAGAGAAAAAGTCGCCCGATGCGGGTGGGCCATAAAAAACGAAAAACAGTGCCGCTACGGGCAAATACCAAATAGAAAATTTTTTCCAAGCCGAAACGGCTCCTGGAAAAAGAAAAAGGGCGAAGAAAACGATCGCTAATGCCGGCATGGCATAGTAGAGAGCAAAAGATTTTGTCTCTAGGTTATAGCAAAACATACTCATCCCGCAGTCGTATACACGCACAAGATAATAACCAACAACATAACCAACCAAAGACGCAATTGAAAAAAATAGCATTGATTTTCTAGTATTCATATTATTTTTATTATAGCTCACTCTCGACTTTGGTTAATAGTACAAGTAGGGCTTCCACATCAGTATCAGGGATTTTCCCTTGTCCTCCACGTTTACTTATCAAGCGAATCATTGCCTCGAAAGAACGATTTATTTTGGAAAGATCTTCCAATCTTAAGACTTTCTTTAGAAGAGCATCTTTGATTTTATCGGTAGCAACTAGATAACCGATTTTCGTCTTGAGTTCATCTACTAATGCCTGCTCAAGCGGAACCGTACCACTTTGATCTGACAATTCATCTAACAACGCAGTCAGTTGGGCTGCGTCAGCGAGATCTAACTTTCCTTTATCAGCTTTTTTATTGATCTGTGCTTCAAGACGGTCAAGTACATTCGATTGTTTCTGGGTCTGTTTCTCTAACTTATTTTCGATCTTTTGAAGCTTTTTAAGTAAGTTAGTTTTCAATTTTGCTTTAACTTCTAATCCTTCAATTCTGATTCTGAGTTGGTATATTAGATCTGCCAGAGATGGAGTGGTCGTCTTTGGAGAGATAACATCATCGACGACCCCATCATCGTCATAATCGACTAGAACTTCGGTTAACCACGGCTCATTACCATCGATCGCCATGCTGGCTGAAGTAGTGAGCGACACATCGATCGCTGGATAAGTTGTGACAGGAATCAACGTATCGCCTAAGAAATCGTTCACTTCAACCGTGGTCGGACCGCTACCAACGCCACGAAAGGATACTGAGTATTGTCCATCCTTGGGCAAGAAAAGATATTGGCTACCACCGTGAGCGAAGAAAGTGCTGCCTGGAATATTTTCCGTAACAAACAAAAACTGATCATCTAGGTCTTGATTCGGACTAATTCCAGTGAAATTACCTGCCTCATCATGGGCGCCAAGTATAACTGGAGAATGAGTGCTTACTACCAACTGAACATCGGTTTCGTCTATAATCGGTTTTGTATCAGTTACAAAATCAATACCCTCGATAACAACCTCGTTCTCCAAAGTCGCACGAATCATGCCTTGAACTGGATGAGAATCTAGTAGGTCACGATGTTGAGTTGTGTTAATTTCGTCCTTTCGATATCTCGCCAAATCAAAATAATAGACACCGCCTTCTGAAGTTGCCACCGCACTCGGATAAACCACCGTGCCATCGCCTTCTCGAGTTGGTACCACTTCATAATTTTGCAGGAAATAACGAGTGCGGTAACGCACTGTTTTCGTGGTTGGTATACCCCAGCCCGCAATCTGGACTATCTGTATAGTATTCGGCATCTCGTAGTTATCGATAGTCTGATGCAAATCATCAACATTGGACAAAATATCTGACCGTAAAACAGTGGGTAAACGAAGGAGATCCGAAAACGGTTG
Source organism: uncultured Candidatus Saccharibacteria bacterium (assembly GCA_964605695.1). GTDB lineage: Bacteria > Patescibacteriota > Minisyncoccia > Phycocordibacterales > UBA918 > OLB19. Next base: position 2,087 of record CAZSDR010000017.1, read on the forward strand.
GGTCCGCGCAACGCCTTGCCCAGACAAAAACTCGACCATATCATCATAATTATCAATGCCCGATTCACCCCAGTGGTTACGCCATGGTTCTGTAAAAGACGCGTCCGGATCAAAAGTAATTACTGGGTCTAATATCTCATCAAAATATTTAGCCGAGGGTAACAATGCGTATGCGCTTTCAAAATTTTGAGCAATCGTGCGAGCGGTGACTGGGTTCACTATAATTCCCGGCAACATAAATCCTCCAGGTATGGCTTGAGCGTCTCCATGCAAAAGACCGGCAATGGCTTGAGGTGTTCCGGTCTGCGGTGTACCCACCATGACAAATGAATCTACTAAGTGGTCCTTGCCGGTAATTTCCAACTGCCTTATGAGTGACTTCCCCACCAATCCACCCATGGAATGAGCAATAATGGTGACCTTGCCTGTTTTTGAAGAAGCCGCCAGGTTTTCTAATTCTTCCAAAAGATTCTTCGGACCATTGGTCGTCTGCACATCATGGGTAACTATATATTCTGGTGAATACCGCCAGTCATACGCCATACCAGCCCATTCATTAATAGTATCTTCAGCCACCAATTCATCCATAAAATCAGAGAAGCCGGCATATACTGGAGTGCCATAGAAAGTTTCTAATATTCCGTCGACAAACACATTTTCCTCACTCTCGCCTGTAACCGGATCGATAGCTAGACCATCGAGAGTGTCACTAAAAGCAGCTGGTATAAGGGGCGGCCAAAGTGAAATAACGTCCCCTTTTAGCCGACTACCCTGTATGCCGGGTAAAAACATTACATTAGAAGCACCGTTTGGTTCTTCGGCAATAGTGAAGGTGACAGTGAATCTGTACTGTGGCCAGTCCTCAAATTGAGCGTGCGCTGTCGGGATGAAGGCATCGAATATTCGTTGCTGCAGTGAACGCTGGCTGAAAATCAATAAATATTCTTTGATCAGAAACGTATACGTACCGGGAGCAAGTAGAGGATTATCTTCTTCGTCTATATACACGTAGTCATCGCCTTGGTGGAGAAAAATGCCTGTGAAGTAGTCGTTTGCATACTGGGTGGGAGTGCCGGAAACGTTTAATGCGTTTGTACGCAAGTCTGTAGCAATGAGCGTGTCGCCATTCTCTATGGTTTCACCTTGGGCTGATAGTGTATAAGGTGACGCTACTTCATTAGTGGCTTGGAATGGATTATCACAATCCTCAATCTGTGACTCAGTCGTACCTAAAAGCCTTTGTAAGGTACCTGTATCAGCAATTATTTGTCCGCAGGATTCTTCAGTTTGCCCATATGAAAACGCGGTTGGAATGACCAAGAGAGTAAAGGCTAAAAATAGAAGCGGGTAACGCATGGGTTCTGGTGGAACTTAAGCGACTCTATATATCTACAGCCTACAACAAAAAACTACCCTGAGGGCGTGGGTGGGTGTATAACTTTTTTCTATACCAAAAATTTGCCGTCTTTGTAGATAACCTTTTCAGTTCCGTTCTTTAGATGGGCGGTGGCGGTGCGGTTGGCGGTTGAAACGATGTCACAATGCACTACCGAATCATTGAATCCGAGCTGTTCCCACTCTTTGTCTGACTTTGGTTTTGGGTGATCGCGATGGCAGTCGCGATAGGCCGAGCCGAGCGCAATGTGTGTATTGCCGTAGCGACCGCCGCGGTTTTCGTCGAAAAGAGTTTCGGCCATGAACTTCGTGATGCGCGAGAGACGGCCGTCGGTGAGAGAAAACTCGCCCGCGCGGTCACCGCCCTTGGTCTTTAGCATGCTCTTGAGCAGATCATAATTCTTGGTTGCCTTGGCTTTTACCACCTTGCCGTCTTTAAACCAAAGTTCGATTCCCTCCACCCGCTTGCCACTGCGCAAAAGCGGTTGATTGAATCTGATCCAACCATCGACACGACGACAGTCGGGAGAAGTAAAAACTTCAAAAGAAGGGATGTTGTTGCCGCCACCGGCACGCCAAACCCGATCAGCACCGATGCCAATCATCAAATCGACATCCGGACCTTTGAGGTGAATTTTATCAATAGCCAAGTCTGTCAGTTTCTTGGCTGTCTGGCTGACGGTACGATCTATTCTTGTCCATTCCTTAACCGGATCGACAGAATCGAGATAACAGGCCTTGATAATTTCTTGCCAGAAGGCACGCGGCGAAAGGCCGGCCTCTTTGGCGGCGGCATCGGTGCCGTAGAGAGCGATAGTCCAATTGAGCTGACCGGCATCGATCTTTTTCCAAGTCCATTCTTTTGCTTGCTTTTGAGCGACGGCTCGAGCGGCAATCTTCTTATCACTCACCCCTTCAAGAGAATGCATATCGGACTGAGCTTCGATATAGATAGTGCCCGCTATTTCGTCGATCAGACCGCGCTGATACTTGGCGGCAAAGTGATTGATCTGTGCCGGACTGGCGTTATCGAAAAAGTTGCGTTCGAAATTAAATTCTTTGTCGCTACTGGGTAAGAAAATACCGAGCGGGTTATAGCCGAGCTTAAGCAGTGATCTTTGTAAATAAAAATACATCGGCTTGGCCACTTCCGGCACGATAAAACGCACCGTGCTACCTTTCTTTAGCAGGCCACCGTGACGGCTACGCAGACCAAAACGTACGATCAGATCGGCATATTTTTCCAACACCTCTGGCTTCGGAGTATATGACTGCTTCATGTGTCCAGGACAGGACTTGAACCTGCACGGGTTGCCCCATACGCACCTCAAGCGTACGCGTATACCAATTCCGCCACCTGGACAGACGGTCATTATGCACTAGTGAGGGTAGTGATTCAAGGCACGAAAAAACCAGACGGCAGTCTGGTTTTTTCGTGCCTGTGTTGCGTTTACGCTTCCTCTTTCTTTTCTGGCTCAGTCGCTTCCGCTTCGGCTGGCGCCTCCGCTACTTCCGGTGTTTCTGATTCTTCTGGAGCTGGTTCAGTTGCCACTTCTTCTGCAACTACTTCGGCTGATGTTTCAGTAACAGCTTCTGCCGCCTGCTTCTCAGCTTCAAGAGCTGCCTCTTCGGCGGCTTTGGCCTCAGCCTCTAGGCGAGAAGCTTCTCCGGCTTCTGAAAGAGAAGACATGGAGACGAGGCTCATTTTACGCATCTGTCGTCTGATCTCGCGGGCTACCTTCTCACGGATGTAGTAGAGCTTGCTGCGGCGAACCTTGGATCTCTTTACGATCTCGATCTTGTCGATATTTGGAGAATAGAGCGGGTAGATTTTCTCAACGCCAACTCCGCTAGCGACTGCTCTCACGGTAAACGTAGCTCCTGGCTCATTACCATGCTTGCGAGCAAGGACCAAACCTTCAAAAACCTGGATTCGGCTTTTGCCTTTATCTTGAATTTTCTGATGCACACGCACCGTGTCACCAGATTTCATACCCAATGACTGACGGTTTTCCATCAAGACTGGTGAGGTGGTGACCCCTTTTACTAATGTATTCATAAGACGTAAATAAAAATAGCGCTCCAAAAAGCTCGCGTACTGTACCACAACCACTCCACTACCGCAACAGCTCCAAAGCTTCCTCAAATGACTGTGGTAGGGGCGCTACCAGCAGTTCTTTTTGACCTGAAGGCAACTCTATTTCAAGCCGATGGGCGTGAAGAGCCAGTCGATCGAGTCCGAGATTGTTGGATTGATTAACTTTCGGCTCACCATACAAATGATCGCCCACGACGGGTCTACCAATCGCCTTCAGGTGCACCCTGATCTGATGGGTGCGGCCGGTTTTAGGAATGACCTTTAGATACGAAAATTCTTCCCCTTCATATTCGCCCTGCTCTAGACACTCCCAATCAGTCACAGCCTCTCGTAAGGTGCCGCGGGCGCCGTGTTCGGCTGAACGCAAACGAAAATCTCTGGCACTTCGACCAATCTGCCGATTGATGGCACCAAAACGCTCGCGCATCGCTCCGTATACAAATGCCCGATATTCCTTTTTAACCAAGCGATCATGAAACTGTGCCTTTAGATGAAGGAAGGCTTCTTGAGTTTTTGCCAAGACCAAAACACCGGAAGTCTCTCGGTCTAACCGATGAACAACCCCCGAGCGCAGGAGCATCTCACCATCGTGACCCATTTGCGGTTCGCCGACGGCGCGCGCCGTAGGCGCGCGCTTTAAAAACCATTCCACAACCGTCGCCTCTTGGCCACGACCATCCTGGTGAACCATAAGCCCAGCCGGCTTGTCGATCACCAAAACCCCCTCATCTTCAAAAAGGATTGTGGGTTCTGTATTACTGCCCTTATTTGCCTTTGCGGCGCGTGCGCTTTCCATACGCTTCCACAATACGGGCAAACTCCTCTTTTGTAAAAGCAGGCCAGTAGGTTGGCGTAAAAAATAACTCGCTATAGACGGAACCCCATGTCATAAAATTAGATAATCGCTGTTCGCCGCCGGTGCGAATAATGAGATCGGGGTCGGGCATCTCTGCGCTCCAGAGTAAATTCTTGAAAGATTCCTCATCTACTCGTTCCCCTCTTTCAATTGCCTCATTCACTGCTGATACGATTTCGGCTCGCCCGCCGTAAGAAAGCGCGATCCAAATAGTCGTTTCAGTATACGAAGCGGTCTTCTGTTCAAGAATGGCCATCTGTTTCTGTAAGTCTTCCGAAAAATCTCCTCGACGGCCAATAAGACGACAGCGAACTTGATTCTTTTCAGCTCTCTCAGTCATTTCTGCTACAAGACTGCCGCACAACTCCATTAAATAGCCAACTTCCTTTTCATCTCGACTCCAGTTCTCGGTTGAAAACGCGTAATACACCGCATGTGGAATTTTAAACTCCTTCACCCAACTGATTGAATCTTGAAACACTTCCATTCCCAGACGATGTCCTTCAAGTGTCTCCAACCCACGTTCGCGAGCGAAGCGGCGATTACCATCCATAATAAAGCCAGCACACTCTATGTCATGCTCAGATTCCATACGCTAATGTAACACTGAAAATTCGAAAAAAGTGACTTGGGGTGTGTGCCAATCAACCGAAACACTATCGACAACTGATTGCACTGACCCTTCATGGAGATGCTCTACAAATTCCTTAAGGGTATCCGGCGCACCCTGAGCGCACACCAATACAGTGCCATCGGGTACATTTTTTATATATCCAACCAAACTGAGCCCAGTGGCCGCGCTTTGCACATAGTCACGGTAACGCACACCTTGCACTTTACCGCTGACAACACACCGAATCTCTAACATTGTTAGAGAACTTTATCATATAAACCGTCCATCCATCCATCTAGGGTTAGTTTCAATTTTGTATCACAAATTACAATCGCAAATGTGCCCTTAGGTAAAGTGTCTTTCTTTACCTTGTTTCTATTGTGTTGGATTGAAGTTCTATGAAATTGAGACAATGGTATACCTGATACGTCCGACCAGTAGTGCTCTGCTCCATCTACATCCAAATGATTATGTAAATAGACGTGCCCTCGGAACTTGGAATCTGGAACATTACATATTCTCTTAAAGAATTCCATCATAACCCTTATCATCTTTGGGTCACTATTTGTAAATTCAGCCACGCCACGTTTTTTCTTACTCCCTTCTCCCCAATACAAAGCCGTTCCAATAAAAAACAGATTCTTATCATTTATAGTACTGACCTGATTACGAGCATACGTGGTTATCGCAGTTCTTTTTTCATGTTCACGTGCCAATCTAGATTTTCGTCTAGATTCTACAGCGACTCTAGAGTGCGAGCGACCTTTGATTTTTCTCATAAGCTCCGAGCCCAATTCAACATCTTTAACCCAGTTGCTAACGCTAGCTTTTGAAACTGACAACCCCAGAGCAATGGCCGTGATGGATACGCCTTTTAGCCTCAAGTTAATGGCTTCTCGTTTTTCTTTCAATTTCATTGTGTTGATAATGATAACATATGTATAGGAGTATATTTTGATTGCAATAATTATCATTTACGCTATACTTTTGAACACTCTTTTTAGGGTGCTTAGCTCAGTTGGTAGAGCAGCGCATTTACACTGCGAAGGTCAGGGGTTCAAGTCCCTTAGCGCCCACCAGAACACTATTCATACAACTTGTTATAATCAGGCTCGTGAGGAAAGTTATCGAAGCGCAATTCTTCAACCGGCCGGTGGTGACAGTGGCCGAAGATTTACTGGGGAAATTTTTAGTGTGCGCTTTACATGGCGCACCCAAAGCGTACATGATCACGGAAACGGAAGCGTACGATGGGGAGCACGACCTCGCCTGCCATGCCTCTAAAGGTAGAACGACGCGCACCGAAGTAATGTATGGGCCAGCCGGACACTGGTACGTCTATCTCGTTTACGGGATGTACGACATGCTCAATATTGTCTGCGGTGCGCCAGACTATCCGGCAGCCGTACTTATACGTGGAGCTGGACCTTACAATGGACCAGGCAAATTAACCAAAGCCCTAGCTATCAGTCGAACACTCAATACACAACCCGCCTCAAAAAGTTCTGGACTTTGGATAGAAGACAGAGGAATCTTTGTACCCAAAAAAGATATCGAACGAACTCCCCGCATTGGTGTTTCTTATGCGAAAGACTGGGCTGACAAGCCTTATCGTTTTGTACTAAAAAGACCACACCTGTTAGGACTCCAAGACCATTAATCTTCACTTCATCTTAATTTGTTATGCTGTCTTATTATTAATTCTAATTATTATGTCTTATGGCAACAGTGAGCACGTATCTTAATTTTCCAGGCAATACTGAAGAAGCCTTCAATTTCTACAAAACAGTCTTCGGTGGCGAATTCGCCGGTAACGGAATCATGCGTATGGGTGAAGTTCCTCCACAAGAAGGCCAGCCACCCCTCAGTGAAGCAGATAAAAATCTGGTCATGCACGTCAGCTTACCTATTCTCGGCGGCCACGAGTTAATGGGAACCGACGCCACAGAATCGATGGGCTTTACCGTGAAATTCGGTAATAACATATACATCAATCTACAGCCTGACTCTCGATCTGAGACCGACCGTCTATTCAATGCGCTTGCCGACGGGGGCAAGGTCGAAATGCCGCTTCAGGAAATGTTTTGGGGTGATTATTTCGGCTCTTTGACCGACAAATTCGGCGTCGCGTGGATGTTTGCCTGTTCAAGTAAAGACTAGCGCGCAAGAGAAAAAACGTCACATTCGCCAATCGGGTCTGTGTGCTATCTTAATAATGAGCAGTATGAAACTCTTTCGTAATTTAGTTGTCTTGGCAATCCTCTGCCTTTTCGTGATTGGAGGAGTTGCGTATTGGTTTGCTGATTCAGAGCCTGTACCAATGCCGGAACCGCCGGTAGAAGTTCCCCAGGATCCTTGGCAATCCTTGATGTACGTCAGTCCCGTCGACTGGCCTCCACAGACTCAATTCGTTTCCGAGTCCTTCTCCTGCACCAACGCTGGAGAAGAAACAGCGCGTGCCGGCAAAACCGAACATCGCGTTATAAATGACAAAGCGTATTGTATCACCCGAGTAACGGAAGGTGCCGCTGGTAGCGTATATACGCAGTACGCCTACGCTACGGAAACAGAACCAGGTGAAGTGATGATTCTCACCTTCGCTGTCCGCATGCCGCAGTGTGGCAACTATGGTGAGCCAGAACAAACCAACTGCGAAGCAGAACAGACAGCCTTTGACCCGGATCGCTTGGTTGTTGAT
>CAZSDR010000018.1:0-9439 GCA_964605695.1 uncultured Candidatus Saccharibacteria bacterium
GCGTAAATCAGAATCCATTCTCCAGAGGTTCGATGTGTAGACTTATTCTGTGAAGCGTTGTGCTCACTAAGTCGTCGTCTTAAATTATTGGTTCGTCCAATATAGAACTGTTTCGTACTACTATGTTGTAGTACATAGACACTGTACATTCGTATATTGTAGCTTAAAACCAAAAAGTGGTGCTGGGAGTGTAGATCAGAAAGAAAGTCCCTTGATTTGCTTTCTTTTCCTCCAGGTACTGAGATGTTTCACTTCCCTGGGTGCGCTCCTGCATACGCAGGTTACTACTGAAAGTAGTAGAGTTTCCTCATTCGGACATTTCCGGGTCGAAGGTTAATTGGCACCTCGCCGAAACTTATCGCAGCCATTTCACGTCCTTCATCGCTTCTTGAAGCCTAGGCATCCACCATACACCCTTACATTCCTGCAAGGAATGCTGTACACCGCTGTACGATTTCGTATTGTGAACTCCGTAAAGGAGGCAAGTGAACTTGCCAAGGATTCTTGTGGTGGCGCAGCAGACGGGGCTTGAACCCGCGACCTCTGGCTTGACTGACCAGCGCTCTAACCGGCTGAGCTACAGCTGCTTACCACAAGAAATGTTTGGTGGAATCTCTGGGAGTCGAACCCAGCCTCGCCGATAAGCAACCGACTATGCCCCCAGCCTAGATCCCCTTCCAAACAACCCTTTACGGAGTTCACAATACTTTTGAGTGTTTCTTGTTCTCGAGTCAAATACAAGAACTCGAGAACGGTGTTTGTTTGTGCGTCGTGGGACGAAAAGACCCGGTGCGATTGCACCTAATCTTTACCACGACACACTACCTACCTACGCACTGTCGAAGGTGCGTAGGATTTTAGAGTATGCGATTGTATGGCATTCGCCATACAACTCCCATTCGCTCGGTCATGCAAAAGTAAACTTCTGCGCGACGCTCGCTCATGGGAATTGTCAAAAATCGCTTGTTCCTTTGCCTTTCCACTTAAAAACCCGCATGACGCGGGCGCACAAACCAGAGTTCGACGAGCCGCGAAGTTAGGTTCTTAAGGTGAATTGCATAAACAAGTGCTCGCTATTCTATAGGAAAGCAAAATAAAGTCAACCTTTTACAGGGGACTTCGTCTCATACACCCTAAAAAGGCGGCGGGCAAAGCCCGCCGCCTTTTTAGCTGTCTGTAGTTCCTACGGAAAAAGCCTTATTTCCTCGTTATTTCTTCAATATAGCGAGAAGCTGATTCCCGACCACCCAGTCCAAAAGCGAGCCCGAAAGCCAGCGAGACGGCAAAAACGATTCCCATGAAGAGAGTCTGGACGAGCTCAGGCGCAATCTTAAGCTGATTAAGAGCCGCTAATACCGCAAAGACGATAATGGCATAGCGCGCAAAAGAAGACATCAGATCAGCCGCTCGAAAGCCAGCCGCTCGACTAGCAGCCCCAATACTGGTCGCAGCAACCTGTGCCACCATTGAAGCAACCACTAAGATAAGCACCGCCACAATGACGTTAGGAAGATAGCTCAGAACCACATCTCGTAAAAAGATGGTTACCTGTTCTAAGTGCAATATCTCAAGAGCCGCAATTAAGAACACCAGTACCACAAACCACTTAACGAGACTACCCACAAACTCTCCTGATCGCAAAGGATAACCAGCTCGACGTACTAACGCATCAACTCCAGCTGCCTCGAGAAAGCTGTTTACGTTGAGTGTCTTGAAAATGCGAACCACCAAGGACTTAAAGAGGCTACCTAATAACCAACCAACTATCACTACAACCAACGCGATGAGCAGTGATGGCAAGAAACTCATTACATCAATCCAAAGATTAGTAAATGAGATCGCAATAATGTCCATTAAATCTGGTCTCATAACAAAGTTGAATTATATTGAATAATTTCTTCTCTATAGAATATGGTAACACAAACGCGCGGCCTCTGGCCGCGCGTTTGTGTTACCCTCGTTGGATTTCGTTTCGAATATCCAGCCGATCAACGATGATCTGGTGACGATAATCAAACACGTCTCTGGTCAACTTGTCATACAAACCGACCCGATATCGCAACTCATCAGATTCAAATGCGGCGTAACGTATTTCAATACCCAATTCAGCTTCTAGGGAACGAATGGCGTTTTCAACTTTGGTATTAGAAAGCTTCTTCATCGCCAACATCACATCCAACCTCTGTTCGAACTCTCGCAAAAAGACACCTGTCACACACACAAAGTCGAGCGTACCTGCTTTACGTAAATGCTTAAGAAGCGTCTTGCCGTTAATAGGAGCAGTTTCAAAAAGAAACGTCTGCAAGGCTGGTAGTTCAGGAAAGTCCTTATTGAGTACGTATCCCTGCATTTTCTGTCTTCGACCCGTACGAGGATTTTCAGCGATGATTTGTTTTTTACGAATCACTTCAGCCCGTTCAAGCGCATTCATTTCTGTACGAGCAGTTCGGCGCACCAGTTTAGCTCGACGACTGATTTCCTCAAAAGAAAACTCCTTGGAAGGATTAAACAGGAAGAAGCGTAATAACTTCACTCGAGCCTGACTACCAAACAAGATTGAAAGCGGATCATCAGCCATACGTATCGTGGGGCCGATTATAGCACAGGGTGTTTTTCCCCACCCTAGACACAAACAAGGAGTGTGTTGCAATAACAAAAAGCCGGTGGGGCCTCTGGCCCCGCCGGCTTTTTGTGTAAGTAACCTTGATTACTTCAAAGTTACTTTGTCCCGAATCACTAAGCACAATTGTTCACTACGTTCCAATTATGCTAAGTGTTCTTGACCACGGCTCGCTGCCTCAACGCCCTAGGAATGGGCGTTTCGTATCGCTGCGCCTCTAAAGTAACTTTGAAAGTTTTATGCCAAAACAAAAAGCCCCTTACGGGGCATTTTGTTTTGGACTATAAAACTTATTTCAAAGTTACTTTAGCCCCAGCTTCTTCCAACTTTGCCTTGAGGGCTTCCGCATCTTCCTTCTTCATACCTTCCTTAACGACTGCTGGAGCACCATCAACCATATCTTTCGCTTCCTTGAGACCAAGACCAAGTACTTCCTTGACGACCTTGATGACCGCGATTTTCTGCGCGCCACCGTCAGTTAATTCGACAGAAAACTCGCTCTGTTCCTCACCGGCATCACCGCCACCAGCGGCTGGACCAGCTACCGCAACAGCGGCGGCTGAGACACCAAACTTCTTTTCAAACACTTTCACGAGTTCATGAAGCTCAAGAACACTCATGCCTTCAATTTCTTCTACAATCTTCTTGAACTTAGCTGGAACCTCAACCGTTTCTTCAGTAGTGGTTTCCTCAGCTGTAACTGTTGTTTCTTCAGACATAATAAATGAATTAATTTCAGTTGGTAATTTATGTTTTCTTCTCCGCGATTGCATTGAGCACAATGGCAAGCCCTTGAATCGGACTATTGATCACATTGACGAACATGCCACGAAGTACTGGCAAGGCTGGAATTGATGCAATCTCAATCATCTCAGCTTTACTCTTGTATACACCCTGAAAGACACCGCCAACGATGGCTAGGCTTTCTTTGTATTTAGACGCAAACTCTTTGATGTTTTGCGCTGGCGCAATAGCATCGGTGCTGTATGCAACTGCTATCTCACCATCGAGCGCAGGCATCTCGCCTGTATACGTGCCATCAAACGAACGTTTGATGAGGGTTTTCTTGGCTACAAAGAATCCAACTCCTTCCTCGCGCAACTTGGCGCGCATGGCAGTAGTATCTTGTCCACCAAAACCTTTGAAATTTACGAATACGATTGAGTCTGCCTCTTTTTTGATACCATCGAGTTTCTCGAGGATATCTGTCTTTTTTGCTTTTGTAATTGCCATAGGTAGTGATTACCTAAATAAATGCAGGCCCGAAAAACGGGCTCGACCTTCCACTACTCAGAAAGAGATGGACCTCGGCTGGCGAACCAAACGGTTCTTTATTTCTAGCCCTTTGCGACCAGAGACCAACTGTCTTGAGCCTGCTTGGGGCTACTATATCAGAAATGTGTGAAATGCCAAGTAAAAGATTTAGTCGGGCTGCCGGGAATCGAACCCGGACCACACACACCCCATGCGTGCACACTGCCACTATGCTACAGCCCGAGAGAGGGGGTAAAACAGAGTGTACTATGCTTTAAGCTCCGAACGAAGGGGTGCAAGCTCCCGCTTACAGCCCGCGTGAGGAAGAGTATACACAAATAAATTTGTGTATACGAGTTCCGAACGCGGGATGAAAGCTTCTGCTTATAGCCCGTAGGGTGACCAATATATTGGAAAATCTTTTCAGAAAAAATTACCCTTCCACCTCTCTCTTCAACTGCTCGGCTTTCCAGCCAATCAAGTTAGCTAAAAGCTGGATCAGAGTGGCCACCCCAGCAATCGCCAAAACTAGAGTGGGAAAATACGCCAGTGGTGTCAGCATGTAAAAGAAAGTGACTGTGGCGGCTGACCACACTCCAAAACACCACGGACAAGACATGAGTTCTCCGAGAGTGCGGCGTAAACCTGCTTTCGGTTTGATAAGAGTAACTACCCCCACCTCATCCACTTCACTATCAAGCAACTGTTCGCGAATGAACCGAGTCATGCTGTCGTAGACAAACAAACGTATCATTCGAAACGAAGCCAAAGTAATAAGTGTTACATCAAAAAGCGTCAGCGTCCCCCGATTCAGGTACCCTCTATCCTCTATCATCAACATGCCAAACGTAAATAGAGCAATGAAGAACGTCCAAAAAAATATATCTAAAAGGTACTGACTAGTGAGACGAATCATAGAAAAGGATTACATAAATCTCCCTACCAAAAGTATCAATCCGAGGGTAATCGTAATGATACCGATGAAGCGAAATAGTTGGCTATAAAAATTTTTATTTAACAATTTCACACGCCTTAAAGTCTACCACAATCCCATCAACGATAAGATAAATAAGACATACAGCACGAGAAGGATAGCACTCTCGCGTAGCGTAATGACATCCTTGGTACGCGACACATACAAGAAGAAGAAAGCGACGGCGATGAGAAAGATGCGCGCCACAATCGGAAACTCAAGTGCTTCGCTCTTGATTGGATTAATCACCGCCACCAGACCCAGCACCAACGTCGCCGGTACAATAACTGCCCCCATCAAATTACCAATAAGCATACTCGTCTCGCCTTTCCGAGCTGAGATAACAGTGAAATAAACCTCTGGTAATGCGCCAGCAATACCGATCATTACCAAGCCGACCAGCACCAACGGAATATGAAACAAATCTGCCAGATGGGATGCGCCGTAGACTATTCCTTGCGCCGAGGCACCAAGTAACGTCACACCGAGAAGCACCGAGCCAAGATTCTTCAAAGCTTCTCTACGTTCCTCGGGGGTATGGGAAGGAGACTTATCGTCGTCATAGACCTTACTAAAGCGATCACGCTTTGAAAAAATCCAGTACACATACCAACAAAAAAACAGAACCAGCGCCAATCCGTCACCACGAGAAAGTAACCCATCAATCATCAGCACAACCGGCAACAACGCGGCAATAGCGGTCAAAAAAGTCATATCTTGCACCGTCTTGTTTTCAAGCGGTACACGGCGACCAGGTGCAAACAAAACGGCCAAACCAACCGCGATCGTCAGGGCTACCATGTTGTTCCCCATAATGTCTCCAAATGAGAGTTCGGAGATGCCTTGCGTCGCAGAAGTGATACCGACAAAGAAGTTAGGTACCGAAGCCGCAAACGCCATCACAAAAAAGGCCACAATAAACTCTTTGACCTGAAAGTAGCGCGCAAGGTGCAGCAATCCAGAAACTAAAAGTTCTCCCGCTACATACAGCACTCCGGCAGAAACGACTAAGATAGAAAGTGATAAGGCAAATTCCATACTCACTATTGTATCAGGCGTCCTGTATCTAGTTTTGCAAAAAGCAGACAAAACAAAAACTCCCCTTGAGGGGAGTTTTTGTTTTGTCTGCTTCTTTCAAAGCAGAAGCGTTGGCTTTTAGACCTTCGCCATCATCTTATCAACTAGTATTAGCTAGCGATAAGGATGTTTCCAGATTCGAAGTCTTCAGCTGGTGAAGCTGGAGCAGAGTCTGATACCGGACCACCCTGAGCATCGTCAAATGCGACGTTGTCAAGCTGGATGCGGTACTGACCAGTCGTTGCTGGGTTGTAAGTTACGTATAGTTCAAACGTTACCGTCTGACCATCGTTGATACGTACCCAGCCGGCGCTCTGTGAGCCACCACTCTTGCGAGTAAGAGACTGAGTAGTTGTACCAGCACTTGCAACTGAACCATCACTTGACTCCATTATGAATGAAGCTCCGTGAGAAGTCGTCGTGGCACGAGTTGCAGTAAGCGGTACATAAACAGTATCGCCAACAGCTGTGACATCGAAGGTTACGCGGAATTCACCATAATTGTTATCAGGAGTGTCGAAAGTCTGAAGAGTTGTATTGAAGGAAGCGTTGTCTACAACGATACCCTCTACAATCAGAGTATGATCCTCACCAATAGCAAGTGTGTCAGTAACTGGGTCAAAGTCAGCATTTTCACCCTCAACAGTTACCTCGACAATCGTAAGAGTGTCTGGAGCAACCTGATCACCACGATTGAAGTCGATCTCAACTGAGAACTCAGCTGTATCGTCTTCATCGATCATGATGTTCTTTAGGTTGTTGAAGTGAACGCTGGTAGAACCAGACTTGGTTGATACCACCTGACCGTCTACAAGGAGACGAGCGCGGTATACAACGCTTGAAACTGCTGAAGTGGAAGCGTTGTCTAGCTCAAGGTATACATCAGTAACCTCAATGTCGCTATCCTCTGCTTCTACCTCCCAGATCGCTACCTCTACACCAGAGGTGCGAGAAGACTCGTTAAGAACGATAGTGGCGGCCTTTGGAGAGTCTGAGCTAAGAGTCAAGCTGATGTCGCCTTCACCGAAGGTGTCATCGAAGCTGACCTCAACCATTGCCTCATCAGAACCTGGTTCGTAGTCAGTTAGACCAGCACCATCAACGAAGCGAATACCATCCTGTGGTAGCCAAACGTTAGGGGTGTCTTGATCACGAGTACCTGCCATTGAAGCGAGCACTACGAGTTCAAGAGCGAGCTCAGCAGTGTCATCCTCGCGGATCACAATGTCTGCGCCAGTAAAGCGAGCGCGCCAATCACTTCCAACTTCAGTGAAGTCAGATGAGCGAGTCAATGAACCAACTTCACGTCCGTCAACCAAGAGGTTAACTTCAGAGAAGTATAGCCATGGACGAGAGTCAAACATAAAGTCAACACGATTGACTGCAATGTCAGAATCCTTAGCCTCAAGCTCTACCTCGATAACAGTTTCGCTGTCACCTAGGTCGATTGCTACATCAGAGTCGAGCAATACGTCGAACTCAACGTAACCTTCTCCACCTGAAAGTGGACCAGTTGGTGTACCTGGTGTACCTGGTGTGGTTGGAGTACCGGTAGCACAAAGTGCGTTAGCTTTAGCCATTGAAGATGGACCAAAGTATCCGGTTGGATTAACCAAGCCGCTTGGAGTAAGGATATCCGCGCGGTACTTAACCTGGAACTTAGATACTGCGGCGGCTGTAGCCGGACCGAAGTAAGAAGTTTCCATACCAGCTGAACCAGCACCTGATACTGCGACGCGAGTCTCAGCATCAGCGTTCAAGAACTTCTGGAGTGTCATAACGTCAGCACCAGTAGAACCTGTAGTCAAACTGCGAGTCCATGTGTATGGACAAACGCCAGCGGCTGGAGTTGAAGCTCCACCCTGCAAAGCGGCGATCGTAGCCATAAGCTGAGCGATCTGTGCCTGAAGTTCTTCAGCAGTCTGAGCCTGTGCAGGCGCAACTACTGAGAGCATCATAGCGATTGCTACGAAAGCTACTGCGAGCTTCGCGGCAAAAGTTTGTGTAATAGACATATAACAATAACTTTTTGGCATTTCTGCCTTTTTAGTCCCATTAGCGGGACAACCTTTTAATACTGATAATATGAATTAATTCATATTCGCAAGCTGTGTCGCCACAAATTGCGTAATATCACTAACCCTCCGCCACGAGTGTATTAGGTTCGCGTCAGAGAGATTAGCTGTGAAGTGGGACCGAGTTTCTATCATCAAGCAGTCAGCAAAGGGATGAGGTCAAGCGGGAATACATACATATATAGAGGCGTTGTATGCATACGCCGTACTGTGTGGGGAATATATAAATGATGGATCAAGTCCAGCATTATTGTCAAAGAACCTCCAACTCGCTTTAGCCCATTTTTTAGGCCTCGCTTTAAAAAAAGCGTGCTCATTGGCACCGTCCCAGTATAGACCATTTCTTCCCAAACTGCACGCTTTTTGCGTGGATATCAAGATGAATAGTCACTGAGGAATGGTGGTTTACAAGGACTGTTTTTCTCACTTGAGACCACAAATCAGCCCTTGCCTCTGTGTGAGAAGACGACTCATTCTCTGAGCTCTTACCTAAAAATCACAATGAGGCAACGATTTTTACTATTTAGCAAGCCTCTGTCTCAAGGAGACTTATCCATATTGTAAGCTCCTTTTTAGAGTATGTATCTGTCTTTTTTAAAAGGACTTAAGAGTCAGAAAAACCTCTCTCCCCAGAGGTACCTTATATCTCCTTCTAAACCAAAGAATACTTAGACCATCTCCGCTCACCTTGTCTTTTTACTATATTACCATCAATCATTGACTGTAATTCTCTTTGAATTGTCTTTTCACTAATGTCCGTAATAATGAGAGAAATGTCTCTTATGGTCGCCTCCCCTTTGGCTTCAATAATCGTCTTGATGCGCTCGCGTCTATCATGTGAAGAAGTTGGTTCCGATCTTTTTTCTTCTAACACTACTGGTCGCCTTTTTGTAGCACTCGCTGCTGGCTCACGCCTTACCAAAGCATCCCCTCTGTACGTCAGAAACGTTTCGTCCACCTTATGTTCTTCAGCTAAATAGGACTTTAGACCACGCAAAACAATATCGATTTCTTCATCAATGGTACGCCTCGCCGCAAGAGGAACCAGGCCCGCCACAGCAGCAATCTGAAGCGAACTATCAAGAGCAATCAAAGCCTGTGCGAATTGCTCCAGAACTTCCTTGGAACCACTCGCCCGAGCTTCGAGCGTACGTAATGCATGCTCATGCACAAAGTGTGCCTTACCTGCCAGATTGCTTACATGAGTCTCTGTCTTTTTGTTTGATTCGACATTATTGAGAATATAAAAGACTACTGAGACAATCTTTTCTGTCTTTTTAAAAATATGCCTGTAATAATTATCATTATAGACTAGTTTTTGGAGGGAGTTATCTTGCATGTATATGTCTTTTTTACCGATACTTATGTCTTATATATGTATCAAAGGTTGTATTGGACAGGTCGTCTTTTACTATAATACCGCCCTGTCTTTTTCGCAAC
>CAZSDR010000019.1:0-9257 GCA_964605695.1 uncultured Candidatus Saccharibacteria bacterium
CGGCGGCTGGCTTTTTATGAAGACTTTTTTACGAGATGGCGATCTGCATACGAAACGACTCCTCGCAGAAAATCCGGCCGAAGAAGAAGGAGCCTATATCCATCCAGTCATCGGAGTGCCTGAATATGCCTACGGCGAAGAAGAACTGGTGGATTTTCTGAGCGAAAAATTTATTGTGCATAAGACATACAGTTCGCATAAACATGTTTCTCGAGGTAAAGCCTTTAAACGCCGCACGATCAGTGTGTACGCCGAAAAGCCTTTTTGATAGAGCTACTGGTGAAGAAAAACAAAAACCCGCGACTGAAAGTCGCGGGTTTTTGTTTTAGATCTGGCTCATTAGGCTGCCATGTCCATATCGCCGGTTGATCCAGCTGAATCAGCGCGCTGTACATTTGAAGCGGCTGGTCCTTTTGGACCCTGTACGATATCGAAACTTACCATATCTCCTTCGCGCAAGTCGTTGAACTCTGCGCCTACGAGATCTTTGGCATGAAAGAATACGTCTTTCTGACCATCATCGGGAGTGATAAAACCGAAACCTCGGTCAGTAACACGTGCAATTTTACCTGTCATCTTGTTGTTTTTGTTTTATTGTATAACTTACAGAGCCTCACTTCGCCTGATCTACTTCTTTTTGAGAAACGTGTCTCAAGAGGAGCGACTGCTTTGTGCCTATTATTAAAGCACAAAGGCATCAGAAATGCAATACCTGATCGTGTATTTTGAACTGTTTTCGTACCCTCTACAAAATCCGGCTATTTTGCTATAGTAGCCGTAATTATGGCGAAATTAGTCCCCCAAAATCATGCCGCCCTGCACTCGATTGCTGAAGAGGTTACGGAGGAAGAGTTCAAAAACGGCACGGTTTCTAAATTACTCAAACAAATGCGAGCCGCGCTTCTTTCTTATAACGTGGACGGTTTCGTGGCGGTCGCTATTGCTGCTCCCCAAATTGGTGTCAGCAAGCGGGTATTTTTGATCGATGATCAGCTCGATGACCGCGATGAACTGCCTGCTCTGGTTGCTATTAATCCAATGATTGTAAAATCTTCAAAACGCAGTCGTTTGGCGGGAGAAGGGTGTCTTTCAGTGGCTGACAAATATGGTGAGGTGCGCCGCCATAGCAATGTCACCATACGGGCGCAAGATGAACATGGAGAATGGTACGAGCGCGGTACCGGTGGCCTTTTAGCTCAGATCATTCAGCACGAATGTGATCATTTGGACGGAATTTTATTTATTGATCGTGCTGAACATGTTCACAATGTTGAGGACTTAAATCGGTCGGCGGTAGCAAAAACCAAGCAACTATGAACAACAAACCAAGATTCGCTTTCTTTGGAACACCTGATATCGCGGTGTATGTGCTTGAAGAGCTTGAACAGGCTGGTTTCGTACCCACACTCGTGGTGACCAATCCCGATCGACCGCTGGGGCGCAAGCAGATCCTTACCTCTCCACCCGTCAAAGTGTGGGCACAGGAGCGCGACATTTCTGTCTTTCAGCCGGAATCATTGAAAAATAAGGATCTGCTTGCGCCCCTCACCCACCACGCGTTTGATTTATTCATTGTTGCTGCCTACGGAGCTTTGATCCCTTCGTGGTTACTGACCCTGCCGACGCATGGCGTTTTAAATGTCCACCCTTCCCCGCTACCAAAACTCCGTGGTGCCAGCCCCATCCGCAGTGCCATTTTAGAAGATATGCGTCAGACGGGAGTCACGATTATGCAGATGGACGCAGAGCTTGATCATGGACCAATAGTCGCGCAGATGGACGCCGCCATTGATCCGACTCTATGGCCTATGCGCGGTCGCCAGCTCGATCGGCTCATGATGCATCAAGGAGGCGCATTGTTGGCGGATATATTGCCTCGGTATATGAACGGCGAATTAACACCCTCACCCCAAGACCACGAGTCAGCAACTTTTTGTCACAAAATTACAAAAGAAATGAGCGAATTGGCACTTGATCCATACAATCTACCTACTGGAAAAGAAGCTTATCAAATGCTCTTAAAAATCCGCGCTTTTGACGGCTGGCCGGAAACCTTCTTTATCCATTCTGGACAGCGTATCAAGATAAAAGATGCCGAACTTGCTCTGGATGGCAAATTGGTACCAACTCGCATTGTCCCTGAAGGTAAAAAAGAAATGGATTTTGAAGCGTATTTCTCTGATGCTGCGGAATTCAAATCCGGCCAAGAAAGTTTATTCTGACTCCTTAGTGCTGTATTTTTGTTTGTATTTTTCTGTCAACTCCAGATTTATTGCTAAACGTAACTTTAGTTCGGGAAGACCGAAATTGGTGTGCAAGTAATCAAAATCAGATTCATCCACTTCAAGTACGTCACCTATAAGTAGAGTACTTAGTTCGTTATACAAACCAGTAACACTAGCGCTTCTGTAGGGTTCTCGCCAAGCTTCCACTTCTTTTCGGTCATTGTCATTTAGGGATTTCCATTTTGGTTCATAAAATTCTGATGCCAATAAAAGTAGTTCTCGAACTCGAAATGTTTCCTCTTCTGTGAGATCTTCTCCGTTTTCCTCCATAATCGGTAACCGCTCCCTCATTTCGTTGGCCTTAATGATCGCAGAACTTCTTGGAACTGATTCTTCTCCCACTACGGACAATTGTGCATCCCCTGTCTTATTTCCTTCTATTCTTGAAACATTAGGGTTCGTCAGACCTCCATCAATAACTCCTTTTAACCACGGTGGCGTTGGTTTTTCCGGTCCATTTCCCATACATTCATTTATTTTCCCCAACGTAACATTTCTTTTAATCTACGACCGCCTTTTTTAAGCAGGCTGTCGCGTTTGCTTCTAGCGCGGCGTATTTCCTTGTCTAATTCAGCTCGTACCTCGTCAATCGCGTGTTCAAAGCTCACTTCTGTTGCTTCGGCTCGATACAGTGTGCCAGCCACCCAGAGATTTGCTTCGACACGAAAAACTGGTCCATTCTGATGTGGTGCGACTTTTTCAAATTCAACTTCACAACGAACGTCAGTTTCATCTCCAATATATTTTGCCAATGACTGAAATTTTTGTTCAACCAGGTTTTTTAAAGCGTCGTCTACCTCTACCTGTGTAGCTTTAAATTGTATGTGTGGGAATGACATATTGTGTATAGAATCAATTATGTCTGATAATCCTTTGTCGAACGTACACACTACGAGCCATATATTTTCTGCAAGTGAGAAATAATGGCATTTGAGTCATACAGTTCGACACCGCTGTGTACATCAACCAGATACGGTGTTTGCCTCTTACCTCCGCGCTCTATGAGTTCAATAGCATACGATTCATCGCTTGAAATATCTCTAAGTTCAAGCGTGATTGAAAGCCGTTTTGCCACGTCAATCACATAACGCGAGAAAGGACAGGTTGGTTTAAAATAAAGGATAAGCATGAAGGTGTTGATGAACTAAAACCAACATCTGTAGTATACCAAAAATAAAAAGCGGCAGGGATTTCTCCCCGCCGCCAAGTTTCGCCGCCTCAGCGGTGATGTTGGTCCCGATCCCCTCCGTTGGTGGGGTAATTCGAGCTTCCGTACCCAGTGTATTCGTCCATACCGTAGTAGTTGATCGCTACGCCGGTACGGCGGTGGGTCGCTCCCGCGGCTCTCATAAGCCGCTCGTATTCCTTCACGCTGATCCGACCTTGAATCAGGTCATTGTCGAGACTGCGACCGGAGCTACCACTTGAAGATCCTCCGAAGAAACTGGAAACCGCCCGACTGAAGCTGTCCAAGATTCCAGCCTCGGCCGGAACCGGAGCACTGGTGGCCAGCATGGCCGCCAGAGCGACCGACGAAATGATCTTCTTATGCACGATTTCTCTCTTTCTTTCTCCCTCGTTCCCTTGTTGGGTTATTGCAAGCAGCACTCACGGTCGGTTTCCCTTCCGTGAGCGCATTTTTTAGCATATACAAAGAAATGTGTCAAGTGTTTAGGTAAAGTCATCCTTTCCTGCTTTTTATAATCCCGAAAACACCGGAAACAACAGCTATCACCCCCAAAAGCTGGGCGCCCGGGCTGTCGTCGTATCCGCCATAAATAAACATAAAAACTCCAAACAGTATCAGTGGTACAAAATACATCAATTTAATTGCCATATAGAAATATAACTCTCTAAACATCTAATATGTTACTAATAACTGTTCGGGTATACATCTTCCCTAGTAACCTTCCGGTGGCCGAATTTTCTCTCCAAGAAGATTCAAATTTAACTCTTTAATTTTTGCGTCAATCTGTGACACTATCCGCTTCAAAACTTCTTTTTCTGGTTCAGTTTTGGAGTCAAGAATAAATTCAAGTGTCTTATCAAAATCATTTTTAAAGCGCTGGTTAAGATCTTTCCACTTGATTCCTTGTAAAAGGTTCGCTGTACCTTCTTCATACGGCAAAACTCCTTTCTTCATGAGCAACGCGATGGCTGGGTAGCCCAAATATCCTTTCCAGAAAGAACCGTTATCATTCTGCATTATGGACTGTGTTTCTGGATCATACGTGACCGTATAAAACTTATTGCCACTTGAGGAACCAACTTGAGCTTTGTTTCCATCAATTTTTACTCGGTCATCGGCGACCGACCCCAAAGCTTCGTAGATTTTTATAACAGGAGGATGCTTCCATTTTTTCATACCTTTATTATCACATCATTTGTTCTATAAGAAAATGCAGAAATGATTAGCAGGCTTATCTATTTTTGTTACAATGAAATCATGAAGAAAACCGTCATATCAAGTGGCACTGCTCACAAACTGCCAGCTGATTTTCGTAAAGCTCTCACTGTGGCTTCGAAAGCTCTTTCGACTTGGGAACACATCACGCCGCTGGCGCGTAACGAGTGGATTTGTTGGGTGATAACGGTAAAAACCAAAGAAACTAGAGAGAACCACATTACGAGAGCGATCGAGGAATTGGCAGAAGGAAAACGTCGCCCGTGCTGTTGGATGGGATGTGTTCATCGAAAAGATAAGCCGATGAACCGATCACAAAAGTATATCCTCAGTCGGAAATCAAAAAAATAAAACCGGAAACGAGACTTTAACCTGCTACTCGTTTTACTTCCGCCACGAAATCATCAAGATCAGTAAGTGCCTTCACAAAGTAGCTACTAGCTCCTGCACTGATTAGTTTTTCTTCCATACCTGGTTCGTTTTTGTTGGAAAATATAATTACAGGTATCTGGGCCAGTTCAGGTAGACTTTTTAGAGTTTTCAAAATCTCTTCACCGGTAAGGCCTGGTAACATGAGATCAAGCACAATCACATCAGGATGAATATCGGTAATTTTAGCAATCGCCTCAGAACCATTGCGGATGTAGCATGGTTCGCAACCACTTTTCGCTAATTTGGTGACCACCATGTCACTAATCAATGGATCATCTTCAACCACGCAAACTTTTATTTTTGCGTCAGGGATAGTTTCTGCAGGAGCTGATGTGTCAGGAATTGTTGTAGGGTTGTTGGTAAGGTCCATATATTTTTACTGTCTGTATTATAACGGAAGTTCGATACAAAACTTGGCACCGGAGGTTTTGTTGGGGGTAGCTGATATCACGCCACCATGCAATTCTACCACTTTCTTAGCAATATAAAGCCCTAATCCGGAACCGTTGGCGTCGACTCTCTTGGCGTTTTCTAGACGATAAAACTTACGGAAGAGACGGCCAGCCTCTTCTTTAGTGAAACCGATTCCGTTGTCTTCGATCGTAATAATAGCCTTCCCTTCTTTATACGAGGTAGTAATAAGTATATCACCATTTGTAGGCGTATATTTAACCGCGTTACTTATGAGATTGGAAATTGCATCACGAAACCATTTTTCATCAGCGTTGAGAACCTGGCCCGAAGTGTCAAAATTTCGATGAATCACGATCTCTCTCTCTTTGATAGCGTCAACTTGTTCATTTAATACGTCTGTGATTAATTTTTCCACAGATAGTTTTTTCTTGTGTAATGCGTAGTTCCCGTAATCAAGTAGGTCAACCGCTAGTAACTCTTCAGTCACTTCAAACATCCGGGCAATGCTTTGTTCAGCTTGACCAACGAGTCTTTTTTGCTCATCACTCCCCGTCTTCATTAAGGTGTCATTCAAAAGATGTAGAGCAAACTTGATTGAGGAGAGGGGTGTGCGTAATTGATGCGCTGCTGTTGAAACGAAATCTGCTTTCTCGCGCTCCACATTTTTTAGAGCCTCATAGGCTTCACGCAGATCAAGGTCGCGGCGCACCAGCATCTTTGAGGTGTTTTCCAGTTCAACAATGGTTGAACGTAAGGCGTCGATTTCTTTCTGTAGTTCGACCGATGACTGTTCTGACATAGACGTTTATTCAGCCAATAAAAGGATTACGATTGTTTCGTTATGAGTAACGTTGTTACAGGCTTTTATATTGTAATTTTTATCTTGTACCGGCGCCTGTTCAGCATAGGTATAAAAACCCGCGACAGGTACGTCTTGACCGATAACTTCCCGGATCGCTTCAAATTCTTTCTGAGCCTCTACTTTGGAAGCAAATAAAGTGTCTCGCACATGACAGTTAAAGATAAGAGCTGCTTTCGGAGTCGTACCCAATTCTTCCATCGCTTGCATCGCTGAGACTTTAGCGGCCTCAATGGCACTTTCCTTGCTGCCCATCATGAGTTGCACGGATGCTCCTTCAAATACTTCCCCACCACAAGTGATAGAACCGGTGTCATCCACATAAAAAGGCGCCCGCAGAAGCATTTCGTGAGACTGTTCGTCCTTAATACCAAGTGGGTATGAGAGTGCTGTCTTAGCCAGTGTAACTCCTTTCAAGGTAGCAGCTTTTTCTTCACCGATGAATTCTTTATACAATTCTAATGCTGGCTTATGATCGATTTCATTGATCACCGTTCCAGTAGCCTTGGTAATTATTTTTGGAGAACTGATCGGATTCCAACCGTGTCGGACGCCAATAGAGTACTTAAACTTTCCATAGAGTGCGAGTATCGCCGCTCCGGAAGTAAGGACTGCATCATTGCTAAATTGAAACGTTTGTTTGTATTTACCATCATCACCAGCCGAACCACCAACGACTGGTACTTCAGGCAGTACTTCACCCATACCGCGCAAAATAGCGCTTGGATTTACCTTTAAACCATCTGCTACCATTAGGATCAATTCAGGTGGCATGCCTGTATTTAAAAATTGTTTAGCCAGGTCTCTTCCTTTTGCTTCTGGTTCTTCGTTTGCATCAGTTAGTGAAGCTGAAGTGGCCGTTATGTCTTGGTCGTAGGCCAAGAGCATGATCACTACTGAAGGTATATCGCTTGGCCCACGAGTGGAGATCTCTCCGGCAGTTGAGCCGCCAATGATTTGCACTTCATCGCCGAGAGTGGTTTTGATAGTTTTGATTAGGGTGTTGTGATCGTATGTCGAGGAAGCAAAAACAAGGGCAATTTGGGGCGGATGTCCGTTTAATGCGGACTGTGCTTCGGTGATGGCAGCAGAAGCCGCTTCCGCTGCATGTGCATTAGCTGAAGTCCCTACTCCTGAAATTAACATATATAGATGGATCTAGATGGTAATGCCTATATTGTATCAGCGGGAATGGGAGTGACTAATAGTTGACTGTGTATTGATTTTTGTGGTATAAAAATAAGGCAACGAAAGGGAGTTTAAAGAATGTTGCGAGCACTTCTTCTGGTGGCCGCTCTGGTCGCCTCATCTTTGCCGGTTTCCGGTCACAATTGCCCGGAAATATCCAACGATGAGGCCTGCCGCCTGAACAGGGCGGCTGAGGCGCACGCCCTCATCACCGGCGGCACGACGGTGGCGAAATTCTCCTGCAAGGAAGAGGAGGGGGAGGCCAAAATATCCTGAGCCTCTCCCAGCCCTCGGCCGGTCCGCTTTCAGTAGCGGACCGGCTATAATTTTTTCGTCCTTTGCTCCGCGGATAGGAGTTTCTCCCATTACATGGGCAGTGCAGGTTGTCGATATTTTTTCCTAGCGTCAAAATATCAGGCAACCTTTTCGAATCCTAACGAAAGTGCTGGGAGCACTTTCTCCCGGGAGCTTGTAACGCAAAAATGCCCTCATTGGGCATTTTCACTAACAAGCTCCGCGGGTAGGATTCGAACCTACGACCAAGTCGTTAACAGCGACCTGCTCTACCACTGAGCTACCGCGGAAGATGGCTCTGTTGATGAGTGTTATCCATCAACGTCAGCTATTGTACCGAAAAAACATGGTATTTCAATAGCAGGGATTTTATAGAGAATCGTGACTGTGGAGTCTGAAGTCAATATATCGAAGCATACTTGCTATACTGACTGGTAGCATCTATGTCCCCCACCACCATACCGCAAGAGACCACAGAAGGAATGGCTCCGGAGCTTCCCTTTTCCCACCTATTACCTCTTTCAGTTTTATTTATCTTCCATAGCCTGTTGGTGGCCTACATAAACTCCACCTATATGGAGCAATTTGTCAGCGCTGAAGGCGTTGGCATTCTCTATACACTCGGTTCTGTGTTGTCGGCAGTGGCTTTTTTAAGTTTCACTCCTCTTCTGCGACGTTTTGGTAACGTGAAATTGTCACTCGTATTAGCTTTTATAGATATAATATCTTTGGTTTTTCTCGGCGCGGCAGAATCACCCGCCCTCGCTATACCAGCATTCGTGATCTTCTTAGCGGTTAATCCGATACTTTTTCTGTCTATAGATATTTATGCAGAATATATTATAGATACTAAAGAAGCCGTGACTGGTAGCATGAGAGCTCTTAACTTAACCATCATGAGCGTGGCGGCGGCCCTGGCTCCGTTTGCGATGGGTATGCTGGCTGGCCAAAGTGGGGATATGTCAAACGTGTATTATTTTGCCGCTGCCATCTTCACGCTTTTTATTTTTTACACACTACGCGTATTTGGAGATTTTAAGGATCCGACTTACCCAAAAATACGTTTTATTACCGCTCTGATAGAGGTGTGGCGCAATACAAACCTGCGTTTTGTGTACGCCGCTCATTTCCTCCTACAGTTCTTTTTTGCGTGGATGGTTATTTATTGTCCTCTCTACATGGTGCGTGAGATTGGTCTCAGTTTCGAGGCCGTCGGAACCATTTTGGCAATCGCTATGTCAGCATATATCTTCTTTGATTACCCTACCGGCTGGCTTTCAGACCGTTTTTGGGGAGATAAAGAACTGATGGCTGTTGGATTTATAATCATTGTGATTAGTACGGCCTGGATTTCTTTTATTGAAAGCAACGTCATTTTGAC
>CAZSDR010000020.1:0-8761 GCA_964605695.1 uncultured Candidatus Saccharibacteria bacterium
ACCAAGCAACACCGTCAGCACTATACCGACAACAAGTTGCTTTTGAAGTGGAGAAAGCATGCGCCCAGATCGACGACTACTGCTCGTGCGTAAGGAGGACTTGGCCATACGCGGATATGGTAGCACGATACGCGCTAAAGCGGGGCGGCCAAAGGCCGCCCCGCTTTTTCCCTTCTTGTTAGCTAATCACCTCTTTACCAAAATATGGTACTAACGCTTCTGGAATCTTGATCGAACCATCTTCCTGCTGGAAATTTTCTACCAAAGACACCAAAATACGTGGAGTGGGAATAGCTGTACAATTCAATGAGTGTGCATAACGCGTCTTTCCTTCTTTATCTTTGTAGCGAATATTGAAACGGCGAGTCTGGAAATCATGGAAGTACGAAGCCGAACTGATCTCGCGATATTTTCCTTCAAGCGGAACCCAGAGCTCGATGTCGTACTTCTTCACCTGCCCCTGACCGATGTCGGCGCCGCAATTGAGAACGGTGTGGTATGGAATACCAAGCGATTCGATAAACTCCTCGGTATTGCGATTGATCTCATCATGATATTTAACTGATGCTTCGTGACTCGCTTCACACAAAACCACCTGTTCGACTTTGAAAAATTCATGTACGCGGATCAGTCCCTTCGTGTCTTTGCCGTGACTGCCGGCCTCACGACGATAGCAAGGCGAGAAAGCCAAGTGTTTAATCGGAAACTGTGATTCCTCGAGCATATCATCGGCGTAGTAGCCCATGGTAGAAACCTCGCTGGTGCCGATCAAATAGTCATCGTCTTGGGTGCGATAGACATCTTCGGCGTCGTTTGGTAAATGGCCGGTGCCGTAAAGATTGCTTTTGCGCACAATCGTCGGACCGAGCATTGGCGAAAAACCTTTCTTGGCCCAAAAATCGTTAGCGTAATTCCAAATCGCCCAGGACAGCCTCGCACCGTCATTGATTAAATAATATCCACGAAAACCATGCACCTTGGTGCCACGCTCAAAATCCACCATCTTGAGTTTTGTCATCAGCTCAACATGGTCTTTTGGTGTAAATGAGAAATTCGGTTTCTCGCCCCAGACTTTGATTTCTTCGTTGTCGGCATCGCTCTCGCCATCGGGCACGGTCATGTCGGGCACCTGCGGCACCTGAAGCATGAGTGTCTGCCATTCTTCCATGATTGGCTTCAGTTCTTCTTCATCTTTTTGAATCTCGTTCTTCAGAGCCTGCATCTCGGTGATGAGTTGGTTCTTGATAGTTAAGTCACTCGCCTGAGCGATGTCAGCCGACACTTTGTTCTGCTCGGCCTTCTTTTGCTCGAGTGCCGTCATGATTTCGCGCCGCGAATCATCAACAGCCGCCAAGCGATCGAGATCGACGGTGATCTTTTTTTTCTTCGCCGCCAATTTAACGATATCGAGATTCTCACGAATGAATTTAATGTCGAGCATAAAAATAAAAAACCTCCTAAGTGATAAGGAGATTATATCAAGAACTCATTAAAAAGACAGAAATGTGAAAACCCGGTTGCAGCAAAGGCTGGTCCGGGTTTTTATGGGCGAGTTTCACCTGGATGGTCTGTCTATCGCCTTGACCATTGGCTAGTTGGAATAACGAGCAGGGTCTCCAACACATCTTTCCCTACAAGGCAACCGTATATAAGTGGGTCACAACACCTTGAACGCAATGTCTGCGTAGTCTTCGCGTCTCGGAGTGGCGTTCTAACACTCTTTGACTTACCTTGGCCCTTTATACAATTCATCATTCGCGGTCGAACAATGAAAGGAGCCGTCAGCTAGGGAATCGAACCCTGACTTGCACCTACTATTATACACGAACCAGTATATTTGTCAAGCGTTTTTGGTGGCTTGAAATAAGGGTGACTTGGCAGGTGTTACCATGTATTTATGTCTTTTGAGGTACGCAAGGTGACGGCTGCGGAATTTCCAAAAAGCCTTTTGGAAATTCCCCAGCCGCCTACACAGCTTTGGTATCGCGGTCAACTTCCCTCCCCAGAATTAAAACTCCTCACCGTGGTCGGTTCGCGCCAGTACACCAGCTATGGCAAGCAGGTGGTGGACTATTTGATTGATGGCTTGCGTGGTTATCCGGTTGGGATTGTTTCCGGCCTTGCGCTTGGCATTGATGCACTCGCTCACGAAGCGGCCCTGCGCAATGATTTGTATACGCTGGCGGTGCCGGGTAGCGGTCTTAATGATGATGTACTGTATCCGCGCACGAACCGCCGGTTGGCGATGCGGATACTTGAGCGCGGCGGCGGTCTCCTGTCTGAATTTCCTTTGGAGACCGCCGCCGCGCCGTGGACTTTCCCTCAGCGCAATCGCATCATGGCCGGCATAGCTCCGGCCACCCTCATGATCGAAGCGGGTGAGAAATCCGGCACTCTTATCACGGCCCGAATGTGTGCCGACTACAATCGCGAGCTGTTAGTCGTACCGGGCAACATTTTCTCAAAGAGTACAGCCGGGCCTCATCAATTTTTAAAACTCGGCGCCGCGCCGGTCACTAACGCTGAAGATATTTTGCAAGTACTAGGAATTGAAGTGAAATCAAAAAGCGGCGCCGGGAGCGCACCGCCTTCTGATCTCTCTCCCGCCGAAACCACCATCCTCAAACTCCTCATCGAACCGCTTGATGTAGATAACATCACCCGCCAGAGTGGTCTTGATACCCAAACCGTTAATACCACTTTGATGCTCCTTGAAATCAAAGGCCTCGTAGCACAAGATCTAAACCGTTACCGCCTACAATAGATTGAGGGCGGCCCAAGATGGAGCCGCCCCTTCAGAAACCAGTCAGTTGACCTCAATCAAGATGACCTTTCGCCCTTAGGATTTGTGACTGATTCCGCTTCACGTCTTCGGTATGCGAGCACAGCAAGAGGGTCCGGATATAGCTCGGTCTTCCTCGGCGCAAAGATAATGGGTTTGCAGAAAGCCCACGCCTCTTTGAACGTAATTTCCTGCGGTCTCATATGGTTTATCCTCTTTAATCCACCATGGACATTTACAGCATATCATGCGGCCGAAAGCATAACTAATTTGACATATATAGGTACCCATAGTATTTGTTACGTCTACACACATGGCAAAAAACACTTTAGTGATCGTCGAATCGCCGGCTAAGGCCAAGACGATTGAAAAATATCTTGGGTCTGGGTACAAAGTCATGTCTTCAATTGGACATGTGCGCGACCTACCCAAGAGCAACAAAGACGCTGTCGATATTGACGGTGGTTTTGTGCCGCGCTATATCGTCTCTCCGGGCAAAGAAAAAGTCATCAGCGACCTCAAAAAAGCTGCCGCTAAGGCCGATGAAGTCCTGCTCGCTTCCGACCCCGATCGCGAAGGAGAGGCCATCGCGTGGCATGTGGCTGAACTGATTAAAGACGCCAATAAAAAACTGAAACGAATTGTTTTTCACGAAATTACCGAAGGAGCAGTACAAGAAGCCATTAAGCATCCGCGCGATTTGGATATCAATCTCAAAGAAGCACAAGAGGCGCGGCGTGTGCTTGATCGGCTCGTGGGCTACGATCTCTCCGGCCTGATCTGGAAAAAAGTCCGTTACGGCCTTTCGGCTGGCCGCGTGCAGTCGCCAGCCTTACGCATCCTAATGGAGCGTGAGCGCGAAATCCGTGCTTTCATTCCTGAAGATTATTTTGTACTGACCGCGCACACAAAGAAAGACAAAATAGAGATACCGTTTCTCTGTACCGAAGAACCAAGACAACAAGCAGAAGGTGATCGGATCAAACGTGTAGGAGAAGCAAATCCGTGGGCAGTTACCGATATAAAAGAGACGGAAGCGAAGCGCGCGCCGCGCCCACCCTTTACAACCTCTACTCTTCAGCAAGCCGCTTCAACTCGACTTGGTTTCTCGCCGTCGCGGACCATGGGCGCGGCGCAAAAGCTCTACGAAGCCGGTCATATTACTTATATGCGCACCGACTCGACTACCATGAGCCAGGTAGCGGTAAAGCAGATACTGGCCCTTATACACAACGAGTACGGCAAAGAGTACGTGGAGCCGCGTAGCTACAAAACTAAAAGCAAATCAGCACAAGAAGCCCACGAAGCAGTACGACCGACTAACTTTGCCAAACATTCAGCCGGGGCTACAGCTGACCAAAAAGCGCTGTATGAACTTATCTTTGCGCGCGCAGTCGCTTCGCAGATGGCGGACGCTAAGACGCTCCGCACTAAAGTGCTAGCCAATATAACGAAAGGCGAGACGATTCCTGACTTTGCTGTAAATGGTTCGCGCGTCGTCTTCGATGGCTGGCTTAAAGCTGACCCGCGGGCGCGTAGCGAGGATGTCGAGGTTCCAAAACTCGCAATCGGCGATGCTTTGACACTTGAACGTATCGATATCGAGGCGCGCCAAACGCAACCGCCGAACCGCTACTCAGAAGCTGGTCTGATAAAAGAACTGGAAAAGCGCGGCATCGGCCGACCATCGACCTATGCTTCGATCATGAAGACCATCATCGATCGCGGTTACGTACTCAAGGAAGGTCGCACCCTAATACCAACTGACACCGGAGACGTCGTTTCTTCTTTTCTCGAACAACATTTCGCTGATTACATCAGCGATACGTTCACGAGCGAAATGGAAGACGAACTGGATGAGATCGCCGAAGGAAAACGTACGTACGTGAAAACGCTGGCTGATTTCTATAAACCATTCAAGAAAGATGTTGATGGAAAAGAAAACATAGAAAAGCTCACCAATCTCGGCGACGGCCCGAAAGAATTTCCCTGCCCTAAGTGCGGAAAGCCGATGGTAATTAAACTGGGTCGTTCCGGGAAATTCCTTTCCTGCAGCACTTTCCCGGACTGTGATGGTTCACGATTGATTGATGGTAGCGAGTTGTCTCTCGGCGAAAGTCTTGGTAAAGATCCAGAAACCGGTCTTTCAGTCTATGTACTTGATGGTCGCTACGGGCCGTACGTACAACTCGGAGAAACGCCAGAAAAAGGTGATAAAAAAACTCCAAAACCAAAACGTGCCACCTTGCCGGCTGATAAAAAAATGGAGGACGTGACTCTCGAAGACGCACTTCACTATCTCAAACTGCCCCGCGAGCTGGGCGCACACCCTCATACCGGAGAGCCGGTAGTTGCCAACACCGGACGCTTCGGACCCTACATTGCCCACGCCGGCGACTTCCGTTCCTTGAAAGGAGCCGATAATCCATACGAGATTACCTTTGAACGTGCGCTTGCAATCCTGAAAGAACCAAAACAAGGTCGCAAAGGAGAAAAAATCATTAAAGAACTTGGTATTCATCCAAAAACAAGAAAATTGGTCAATGTGTATGAATCAAAGTCCGGACGCTATCTACGAAAAGGGTTTAAACGAATCTCTCTACCGGACGATGTGAAACTGGAAAATTTCACCATTGAAGATGCGGTGGCGCTGTTGGCTAGTTAATTAAGTAAAGACACATGCGGGGGCGGCTTTGCCGCCCCCGCATTTGTCTTGTCTATCCTCTACCAGTAGAATGGTAAGACGTATGGTAACCGCAAAGGAAATCATAGCTGAGCTCAATAATCCGACCGAAGCGGACCGGCTTTTGATTGAAAAAGCCTTTGACTTTGCTGATCAGGCACACAAAGGACATACACGCTACTCAGGTGAACCGTACATGTCGCACGTCGCTTCGGTGGCACATCACTTGGCAGCCATCGGTATGGGCCCGCGCACTACTGCTGCTGGATTGCTTCACGACACCATCGAAGATACCGGAGTAACAACAGAAGACATCAAGCGAGAATTCGGAGACGAAATACTCTTTCTGGTTGAAGGAGTCACCAAACTTTCCTCAGTCCGTTACTATGGGACCGATCGGCACAATGAGAGTTTGCGAAAATTATTTGTCGCCACCAGTCAAGACATTCGAGTACTAATCATTAAGTTGATTGACCGTCTGCATAATATGCAGACACTGCAGTTCGTACCAAAAGATAAACAACTCCGTATCGCCCGAGAAACCCTTGAGATCTACGTGCCGGTAGCACACCGTCTCGGTATTGGATTGATCCGAAAAGAACTCGAGGACCTGGCATTCCCTTACGTATATCCAAAGGAATATGAGCAAGTACGCCTCCTACTTGAACAGAAGATGCAGAAAGCCAACCAAATCTTAGAGAAGGAACGGAAGACTCTGCAAAAGAATCTCGCAGAAGCCGGTCTAACAAAATTTCACACTTCTTATCGAGTCAAAGGTATCTACAGTTTATTCCAGAAATTGAAACGCCGTGACTGGGAGATCAATAATATCTACGACCTTCTGGCTATGCGTGTAACGGTAGACAGCATAGAAGATTGTTATCGCACACTCGGAATCATACACGAAATGTGGCGACCATTACCAAAGCGCGTCAAAGACTACATCGCGTTTCCAAAACCAAACGGCTATCAATCGTTGCACACGACAGTTACCACCAACCACGGTACGATTCTGGAAATACAGATTCGTACCGAAAAAATGCACCACGAAGCCGAATACGGAGTTGCTTCACATATCATCTATAAAGATAAATATGAATCGACAACCACAAAAGACAGCGGATCTTGGTTTAGTCAATTGGTTCCGAACTTATTTCATCCCTTCTCTCGTCGAACACCGATCAATCAAGAAGTGATAAGCGACACCAAAGACAAACAGCATCGAGAAAAGATTCCTCTCTGGATCAGCCAAATCGGTGAAATGTACGCTGGAGAAAAAACATCAAGCCAAGAATTTGCTGAGGATATGCGTAAAGACTTTTTTAGTCAGCGTATCTTTGTCTTCACTCCAACCGGTGACGTGATCGATTTGCCGGTGGGAGCCACGCCGATTGATTTCGCCTATGCGATCCACTCTGACGTCGGCGACCATATCGCCGGTGTAAAGGTGAACAAAAAAATGGTTCAGCTTGATACCGAACTCCAAAACGGAGACATTGTCGAAATAGAAACCAAAGAAAACGCCCGTCCAAGCCGCAAGTGGCTTCAAATGGCAAAGACATCAGTGGCACGACGTAAGATCAAAGCCTTTATAGAAAGCCAAGAAGGAGAAAATAACAAACCGCACTAAACTATCTTTTTACAAGGAAAAACGATGGATTGAATACAAAGAATCATCGTCATCCTCTTTATCTTTTTTTGTATTCCCTTGATCAGAAATCTCGTGACCGGCTTCAGTGGTCGGTTCGGGAGCTTTGTATTCCCATTCTGTTTCCGCCAAGCGATAGCGTTCCGGATCGCCCATCGCCGGCTCTGTTGGTGAAGCAGGTTCAGTATCTGTGGCGGCTGTCTGCACCTGTTCTACCACTTCATTCTCCACAGCATCTGCGACAAACTGCTCTTCACCAATCACCTCGTCAATGACGGGTGCTATCGGTGATTCGGGAACTGCTTCAAGTGCAGTTGCATCAGTTAACTTTTGTACCACCACAGCATCACTCTCCTCTCCTTCTTCAGTTTTTGCTAAATGAAAATCGGTAATCTTGCCTTGAGGCTTCATCATTGCCAACAATCTCTCCAGATCTTCTTCAGAAAAATAGTCGATTGTTAGTTTGCCGCCGAAGTCGGTTTTTTGAATGGAGACGCGCGTGCCCAATGAATTGGTAAGTTCTTTCTCCATCTCAATAAGGGACGAGTTCTTCTCGAGCCATTCTTTTTTTCGCACTTTGTCAGTAGCGATACGACGCACAATGTTTTCCGTCCCGCGCACTGAAATCTTTTTCAACAGAATCTCACGGAACACTACATCTTGTTCCTCAGGGCGATCTTTAAGCATCAAGAGTGAACGCGCGTGCCCTTCGGTTATGTCGCCCTGTCGCAAAGACGAAAGGATGTACTCGGGCAACATGAGGAGACGAACGGTATTCGAGACATACTCTCGACTGCGGCCGACTTTTCTGGCCACCTCGGCATGAGTGAGTTCAAACAGCTCCGATAATTGCTGAAAAGCCAAGGCGCGATCAACGGCATTTAAATCTTCACGCTGAAGGTTTTCAATGATAGCGATCTCAAGCTTTTCTTGGTCAGTTTGTTCCCCGCTTCTGATGATCACTGGTACTTGCTCCACTCCCGCTAATTTCGAAGCACGAAGACGCCGTTCACCGGCAATCAACTCGTACTCGGTACGAAAAGCGCCATTGTCTCCCTGAATCTCTTTTCGTGTGACAGTCAGCGGCTGAAGAATACCGTACATTCGAATTGATTCTGACAACTCTTTGAGTTTCGCTTCATCGAATTCCCGCCGCGGTTGATACGGATTAGGTACGATTTTATCTACTTCCACCCAAAAAATTGAATCTCCTTGAAATGCCATACAGAAAATACCTCCGAGCATTTATTGCTAGTTCCCTGCTCGTTTTCCCATTGTATCACGACCGAATTTTTTCCCTGTTTATAACTTGGAACCTGTCACAAAATAAATCGCCCGGTCGCCGTCCCTGTATTTGGCATAAATCTGCTTTTCCTCATTCATCGTACACGCGTACGAATCAGTCGTCAGCACAGATTTACGCTCAAATCAGGAACGGCTTTACATAACGATTTATTTTGTGAAAGATTCCGTTTTCTGCTAAACTGGCTCGCATATTGCTGGAGTGGTGGAATGGCAATACACGGTTCGAGAGTCTCCCAGACTCTCTCACCTCGAAAATCGTAGGCTGATTGCAGTACAAATAAATATCCTGCTGGAGTGGTGGAATGGTATACACGTGCGACTCAAAATCGCATGGCGCAAGCCT
>CAZSDR010000021.1:0-8726 GCA_964605695.1 uncultured Candidatus Saccharibacteria bacterium
CCTCTCGGATTCTGCGGGTCGTCGAAGAATCGGACCCTAGGGAGCGGCGACAGTGGTTTGTTCTTTTCCACATCGACCATGGGCTCATCGCCGTGGTCGCCAGAATTTTCTGGCTTTGTCTCTCGTGTTTCGGGCATTCTTCTCTCCCTTTCTCTGGAGTACATCGCGGTACCGCGCCGCGCCGGAATCTTTATGAACCGGTGAAAAAATGGTAATCAATTACTATACTCTCATCGGGTCACCAAACACCAAATCTACCTCTTTATCAGACTCATTTCAATGTTTTTTATGCTGATGCCGGTATCTGCCGCTAAGCCTTTGATAGGGGTGATGTATTTCTTGAGTTCTTCTTTGGGCAGATACGCCGGTGCTTCCTTTCCATCTTCGTCAGTCAATATAAAAGGTAGGGAAGTAACACGCATCGCACGGTCAACAGCTGGTTCATTCAGCTTGTCATGGAAGACCACCAGACTGAAGATTCCCGCCTCACCTTTTTCAAGCTGATAACGGCCGTCTTCTATGGTAGTGTCGCTCAATACTATCCCCACGCTATTGCCTGTTTCGACCACCGATTCATTGGCAGTGATGATCTCGTAGCCAAGAGTATGTGCCGAGGCAGCGTTTTCTAGGTTGCGCGTGGCGAACATTGGCACAGAAGCGGCGCGGTTAAGGAAGTTGAGGCGAAATGTAATCACATACATATCGTAGCGGTCACCGAGAGAATGGACTGACTGCTCGGTAGTTTGATACGCCAAGGCGGCATTCGGGAGACAAACTAAAACGGCAATTAAAATCATCAGTACATTGGTTTTCATATTCACATAAGTATACAACATTAAAATTGTACGAAAAAGGCGCGGCGGCTGCGCGCCGCGCCAGCCAAGTCTAAAAATCAAATACAGTAAATCACAGCTGTCAATGTTGAACCATATAGCGGGGGGTTATAATGTGAAGCAACCATGAATGCCTACTGGAAATGGACTTTCGATGCAACACGACGGGTTACTGATTTTTTGGTTTTGCAACCAATTTGAAAAAAGTGCCGTGCACATAAATGTGCACGGCACTTTTGTAACCCGAGTCACTTCATTAAAAATTCATTTCCAGTCAGCATGTCTGGATTTTTATTCAATAGTATTAATTGTAAATAATCATGACAGCAGTTCTTAATAAAAAAATTCTTCTCGCGGGGAGCGTGATCCTCGCCATTGCCGCTATCGTAGCTGGCGCCACTTACGCCGCTTGGGTAGCTACTGCGGAAATAGAAGGTAACACACTAGGAGCCGCAGAGTTATCAATTACAGCAGTCGGAGCTATTGGTGGAGACGCTATAGAGAAACCCATTGTAGCTGACGACATTCTCCCTGGTTGGACTAGTTGGGAGGAATCTGATCCTGATGCCGCGCACCGAGCCTTGATCACCAATAACAGCTCAATTCCATTAGATTTGTATTTCTACATAGAACTTGAAGCTGGTCCACAAGAGGCTTGTGAAGCAGTTGCACTTGGTTGGCGTTCTGGACAGCCAGGTGGAGGTTGGGCTACGGGTTATGCTACCCCTGGTGCCGCAACTGTTTGGTATGAAGAACAACCAGCTGGTCTTTGGGGTGGCTATACAGGCACTCCAGAAAGCGGTCTTCTTTCACCAATTCTAGGATTTGTCGGTGTCGATAATGCGGTTAAGATTGCAGATGACACGCAATTTACTCCTGAAGGACCAACTCAGGTTGTTGCTATGCGCCAGATTGCTCATTTTGCAACTGATGCCAGCAATGATCTTCAAGGTACGACTTGTCAGTGGACAGAGCACTTTGAAGGACGAATTCCTTCTTAATCCACACCTTTTTCTCAAGCCCACATACGTGAGCTTGAGTATAAAGGCTTGGATTATCCGCGCCTTTCAGCCTTAAAGCTGTTATGAAATTGATCTTTAACATTCTCACGAGCGTACTCGTCGTCATCTTTTTATTGATGGCGGTGCTGCTCCTCATCTCGAGTTTCAATCTCCCGGGTTTGCCACTTGACGCGCGGTCGGTCTTGACCGGCTCAATGGAACCGGCGATTCCGCAAGGCAGTGTTGTCTTCATCTATCCGCAAGCGGAATATGAGGAAGGAGACATTGTCACCTTCAAGCGAATCGAAAGTCAGCTTGAAATTCCGATCACGCATCGCATTATCCGAATTGAAGAAGAGAGCGGTAGACGCATGTTCGTTACCAAAGGTGATGGCAATGAATATGAAGATACCAATTCGGTGTCTGAGGAAGAAATCTACGGACGAGTAATCTTCCATCTACCTCTGGTTGGACGATTGCTCGATATTGCTCGAACACCGCTTGGGTTTGCCGCTCTCATCATTATTCCGGCTTTGCTAGTTATCTCAGACGAAGTTCGCAAGATCATCAAGCACATTAAACGGCGTGAAGAAACTGATGGAGAAGTTGAACGTAGTGAAGACAAAACAGACAACAATTAAACATTTACATATGAAAAAAACACCAATAACTACCACCCTCGATTTTCTGCCGCTATGGGCGAAGGTGATTTTGCTCTGTTCGCTCATCCTTCATTCCAGCTCACTCATGATCGGAGATACGTTCGCGGCTTGGCAGGCGAGCGACTTTATTGCCGGTAATTCTCTCACGACCGGCATTTGGGAAGATGAGGATCCAGAACCGCAGTGTTTCCTTCCTGACACACTTGGCGGCGATACTCCGATGACACTTTATGATGTTCATCCAAGCGAACCGACTCTACAAGAGGTGTTTGATGCCAACAGCATTGCCTTGAATGCTTCTTCTAGCCAGAGCCATTACCAGCTGTGGACAGTGGCTGGCGCGACGGAGCTTGAAATCGAAGTTGAGCTACTCGGAGCACACGCTGGCCACGCCGGAGTCTTCGGTTGGTACGCTGACGGTGGAGATTTTGAACCGATGTTTAAAACCAAGAACCACAGCGGATTTCCATTCACTCCGATTATGGCGGTTGGCAATTCAGCCACTTCGACCCTTACCGCTTCTTCGAGTTTCGGTTTCGCTATCAGTACCCAAAACCCAGCCAATACCAGTCAGACTTATCTATGGCATACCGAAACGGCCGAAAATGAAGATGGCAACCAGCATGCGGTCGTGTACGACCTTGGTGGTGGAGAATACGTAATAGCTTTTGAGGATCTAAAAGGCAATAGTGCCGACAATGACTTGAATGATTTGATTGTGCGCGTAAGTGTGGTCTCGTGTGGTAGTGTCGAACCAGAGATAGTTGAACCGGAGGAACCAGGAGAACCAACTCCACTTGCGACTGATGGAGATGTCGTTCTTAATGAGTTCTTACCAAATCCAGAAGGAAACGACAGTCAAGATGGTGAAGAGGGTGAGTGGGTAGAACTCTACAACAACGAAGACTTCGATATAGACCTGACTGACTGGTATGTGACCGACTTCGGCGAAGGAGAGGGTAACCGAGTGTATATCAGTTCCACCACTGCTCCTCTGCACCTGTCTCCGGCAACTACCACTATCCCTGCCAACGGCTTTTTGGTGGTGTATATAAACAAAGCTGTCTTCAACAACCCGGGAGACACAGTGAAGTTGTACAATTCACTAGATCAACTTAAAGATGAGTATGAATACGGAGAAGATCCGACTGCTTGTGAAAACGATCCAACGCCCGGAAATCCGAACACGGACGACACGGAAGGCGAGTGTAACGCCAGCAATGTTCCGGAAGGTAAGTCATTTGCACGCTTCATTGACGGTGTAGGAGATTGGATTGATCCAGAACCGACACCGGGTGAAAAGAATCGTTTTTCTCGCCAAGACCTGATAGATTCCGGTTTCTCTGAAGAAGAGATTGAAAATATGGTGTTGTTACTAAAAACTCGTGGTCAATATCTGATCGGTGAGGAGCCAGTAATGGAGCCTACACAATCGAGTGCGGAAGCGGTGCAGCAAGATGATGATTCGTTGGAAGAAAATCATCAAAACGCTGGCGGAGCCCCAGCTGGTGAGAATGACATTGAAGAGACAGAAGAAACCGAAGTGATTGGTGATCAAGAAACGAGTGAAGAAGTAGGCTCTGAAGAGACTCCGGTCACTGATGAGGTAGATGGTGTCGACAATGAAAATAAAGAAGAGGGCGACGTAGACGAAGCGAAAGACGAGGAGGATGAAGATGGCACGGCCGGTGAAGAGGTGTCTGCATCAGAAGAAAATACCGACAAAGAAGAACAAGTGAAGCCGGAAGAAAAAGATGACAGTGAGGCCGCGCCTGAAGAAAAGCCAAAAGATGAGCCTAAACCAGAACCGGAAAAAGAAGACAAGCCGGAACCAGAACCGTCTTCAGAATCAGTAACCGAATAACAGTATGAAAACTTCTCTTAATTTATTTTCTCTACGATCCCTACTTGTGGTGGCATTGATGACTGCTTTGGTACTGCCGCTCTGGGCGGAAGCGTTTGTAACGACTAACGGTTTGCCGTTTTCGGCTTCTAATTTAGTCCCTGGAGCAGCGGTGGTAGCGGATTTCTCTATTGAAAATACTATTGGTGGCACTTACACAGCTGGTATTCAAGTGATGAATACTTCCGGAGACTTCGCCTTGTTTGCCGACCAGATGACATACGCTATCGCTGGCGATTTTGCCGCCAACGGCGACCTTGGTGATCTAACCAGTCAGCTCGAATTGTCTGATATACCAAACGGTTCCACCCACGACTACACGCTGACGCTCACTCTGAAATCAGACGCACCGCAAAATCCTTTGATGGGTAAGTCGTTCGGCTTCGACCTGTGTATCGGTTTTGTGGGGGAAGAACCGGAGTGCGGTTCGGTCTTTGTACCTCCAGACAATCCTGAGAATCCCAACAATCCACCAAACCCCAGTCGCAGTCGAGGCGGATTTTCCAATCCGTTTGCCGCATTAACGCCGATGGTCTTGGGTGAGTCCGTAGAAATGTGTGAACGTCTTCTCTATACCTATATTCATCCCAACCGTCAAAACGACAGCGCTGAAGTGATAAAGTTACAAACATTCCTCCGTGATCTTGAAGGACACTTCGATCTTGAAGTGACCGGTGTGTATGATCAGGCCACACAACAAGCGGTCGATGAGTTCCAAGAAAAATATCGCGACAAAGTACTGCGTCCGTGGGGATTGCCGTTGCCAACACGCTTTGTCTACTACACCACGCAAAAAATGGTTAATGAGATTTATTGTCAGTTCACACGCGAGTTTCCGCTCGATGCCGATCAAGAAGCGGAAATCGCTTGGTACCGTGAGCGAGGAATTGCGTATCGCCAAACTTCGACAACCTCAACAGGTGAGAGCAGTGGTACCGGTATCGTAGAGGGCATTGCTGCCGCAGTGAATGGTACGAGGGGAGTAGGGTATGAGATAGCCAGTAGTGTGGGCGGGCAGGCCGCTTCCGCCGCTGAAGCTGTCAGCAGTGGTTTCTGGAGTAAGCTGATCGGTTTCTTCACTTCATTGTTCTCGCGCTGATCGAGTTGTACACAAAATCTTCAGGTGAGAATTGACAAAGACACTAAAATCTGCTATAATTAAAATATGATTCAGTGGTTTCGGAATTTCTTTATTCCGCACGAGAATAACAACTTCGCGCCATACGGTTTGCGCAAACGAGCCATGGTTGCCATGACCCTTTTGGTTTTTCTCACTTTTCTTGGCGCTAATCTACAAGCACTCTTGTGGACCAGTTCGCAATGGATGATCTCCACTGTGTTGCCGTCAGTGATTGTTGATCTCACCAACACTGAGCGTGCCGGAGGTTCACTCACGACACTCCGTCGCAGTGACACCCTTGATACAGCTGCGCGTCTTAAAGCTGAAGATATGGCGAGACATGAATATTTTTCTCACTACAGCCCAAGTGGAGTTTCTCCATGGCACTGGTTTGCAGTCGCTGATTATAATTTTGTTCACGCCGGTGAAAATCTAGCCATTCACTTTACCGACTCAAGTGAAGTTGTGTCGGCGTGGATGAATTCTCCTACGCACCGAGACAATATTTTGAATGATAATTATCGCGAGATCGGTGTCGGTACTGCTGAGGGTACCTATCAAGGTCACCGCACGATTTACGTTGTCCAGTTATTCGGCACTCCTGCTGTTGCATCTGCGTCCGCTTCACCGGCCGCCACCGTTTCTTCAGACGTGGCGACAAATGAATTGGCCTCTCCAGACCAATCGGAAAGCAGTGAAGAAAGTGAAGAGGTGGCGTCTGAATCAGTTTCTATCACTGAAGAATCTGTCGTGATTCCACCAGAGCCGGTACCGGTAGAAGTGGAAGCAACTGAGTCTGGTGTGGCGTTGTATTCTGGACACATTTCTACTTCGACTAACGCCAAACCGGCACCACTTGATGGGGGAGAGACGGTTGCTGGTAGCACCGTTCCGTATATCTTCACCTTAGCCACTCAGCCAAACATGATCTTGCAGATTATGTATTCGATCATTGCTCTGTTTGTAGTCGGAACTCTCGTCGCTTCGGTTTTGTTTGAAATGCGTCGTCGTCAACCGGTGCAAGTTGCGTACAGTCTCTCTCTGCTTTTCTTGATGGCTGGGTTGTGGTCACTCCATATACTTGTCACCGGCGGCGCTCTCATAGCATAATTCACATCAAAACGCCCTGATACTTTGTTGCGCTTCGATAATTTGACACTCACCTTACAACCAAGTAAGGCTCGAGCCAAATTCCTCGCGCGCGTCGTCTCAGAACGTTTTGGTATGAATTATCACGGCTTGTGTCGACATCACCACGACATCTCCTAAGGGCTTTCTGAACATGCTCTTGCGTGGCTATCAAGCTAGGTATTTTAAATATATTGCAAAAGTAGTCAAAATATGCTATAATTAAAGAAGGTGAGGGGAAGGACGACCGCGTCACCCCGAAAATTATTCGGAGCTCTGTTGTCGATCAGGGTTCCGGTGATGCAAGTTTTTTAATATGTTTCGATTGATTGGTTTGATCGTCTTTATTTGGGCGATCACCAAGATTTTCGATCAAGGATTTATCGCTTTTGAAGATGCGACTGTCGCATCACTTCGTTTTGTTGAGACTGCCGCTGAAGTCTCCACAGAACAAATTAAAAAGCAATCTCCCTGATCATTCATGGGCCGACGTATTTACGTTCGGCCTTTGGTGTTTTTAATAGGTTGAACCGCCTTTATTCAGGCGGTTCTTCTTTCGGTTGAGGTGCGTCCTCCTTTGGATTTGGCGGTGGTTTAGGAGAGGGGATATTGGAGGGAGGGAATTCCCCATCACTGTAATCTGGTTTCCACGACATTTTTTCCTCGTGTACTGGTCTGTTCTTTACAACTCGAAATAGAGTGTTTCGGTGACGAAACATGAGTAAGAAACTTTGTGTAGGTGCGTCAAAGAGAATATGAATACGCATACAAAAGCGCTGGCTTGGCCGCGTCCACTTTTACGGAAGGCTTTATTTGTATTGGTTATTGGTTTTTTCCTAGCTTTTTCGCCTCTGACCGCTCAGGCAAACTATAGTGGAGAAGTATCTGGATGGATTCCGTGGTGGCAGGATCAGCAGGGTATTGAGAGTGCGAGCGATAATATTAAGAAATTGAACACGGTGTATCCGTTTGTCTATGAAGTTGGCTTCGGTGGAGAACTGGTCGAGAAAACCGATTTGTCTGACCGGAACTGGCAGAATTTCTTCCGACTGGCGAAGCGGAATGATGTTGAAATTATTCCCACCGTGGCATGGTTTGATGGTGCGCACATACATTCAATTTTAAGTGATCGTACTCAGCGTGAGGAACATATTGAAGCGATTGTGGAGATGGTGGAAGATGGTGATTTTGACGGTGTAAATATCGACTACGAACAGAAACAGTCAGAGACGATGGATTATTTTTCGACGTTTCTTGAAGAATTAAAGGATGAGCTCGGTAGTCGTCTGTTGCTTACCTGTGCGATTGAAGCTCGTACGCCGCCACAAGATTTATATCGCACCATACCTGATCCGCTTGAGTATGCCAACGACTACCGAGAGATTGCTCGCCACTGCGATCGTATCGAGATCATGACGTATGACCAGCAACGTGCAGACCTGACTCTCAATGACCAGCGTCGCGGAGTGCCGTATGCGCCGGTTGCCGATATTGCTTGGGTGGAGAAAGTAATTGAACTCGCTCTTAAAGACTTCGATAAAGATAAAGTGCTTTTAGGTATTCCCACCTACGGTCGGGCTTGGGACATTACTGTTGCGCCGGATTGGTATCGTGACTATAAGATGGTCGCCACGCTTAATCCACCGCGGATTGTAGAGCTTTCAGAAAAATACGAAGCACCGATTGGTCGCAGTGCCGGTGGTGAGGCAGTGATGAGTTATTTCCCGGAAGATTCCATCTTCAAAATTCTTAATGCATTGCCGGTACCGACAGGAACGCCAATCGGGATGGAGGCTGCCGCCAAGGCGCTACTCTTCACGAATGCCACCAAGATGGAGGTGCCGGTTAGATTTATAACCTATAGCGATGCAGCGGCGGCTGAAAGCAAGATGGAATTGGCTGATACCTATGACCTGCGGGGAGTCACTCTCTTTAAGATTGATGGGGAAGAGGATCAGGATATTTGGGATTTGTTTTAGAAAAAGGCGGGCGCAAAGCGCCCGCCTTTTTGTCATTTTAAGTTCGAATGGGTGGTGCTATACCCCCACACTAACTTTTTTGAAAAAAAGTTAGTGTGGG
>CAZSDR010000022.1:0-8657 GCA_964605695.1 uncultured Candidatus Saccharibacteria bacterium
AGTGTTGGAGAAGACGGTGTGGGTCTTCTCAAATTCGACTTTCTTGGGATTAAAAACCTAGCTATTTTAGCTGATGCTGTGAAGCGTGTAAAAAAGATACACGATATCGATATCGATATCGAGAATATACCGCTTGATGATAAAAAAACCTTTGAGATACTGGCCGCCGGGGCAACCATGGGACTCTTCCAGCTCAATGGTTCAGGTATGACCGCGTTCCTAAAACAACTTAAACCGAGCTCTATTCACGATATTAACGCCATGGTGGCTCTCTACCGACCCGGCCCGATGGAATCGATCCCGCAATACATTGAACGTAAACATAACCCTGGACTGGTCACATATCTCGACCCGCGTTTGAAAGATATTCTCGACCGAAGTTATGGTGTTATTACGTACCAAGATGATGTGATGACTATCGCACGCGAACTGGCCGGTTACAGCTGGCTTGAAGCTGACATGCTCCGCAAGGCAATGGGAAAGAAAATTCCCGAAGTGATGGCGGCTGAAAAAGACAAACTTCTCAAAGGCTTCGTTGAACATGGAAAACTATCCACTTCTCTTGCCGAAAAGCTTTGGAAATTGATAGAACCCTTTGCCGCTTACGGTTTCAATAAAGCCCACGCAGCGAGCTACGGGCGCGTAGCCTATCAAACCGCCTACATGAAAGCGAATTATCCGGTTGAATACATGTCGGCGGTCTTAACTGCTGACTCTGGTGACACCACTAAAGTAGCCGAAATCATACACGAATGCGACCGCATGGGTATTGAAGTATTGCCACCTGATATCAATGAATCATTTGCGGCGTTTTCGGTAGTGCCAGAGAAAGACGGACAGGCAGCCAAAATAAGATTCGGACTAACCACTATCAAAAACTTCGGCGAAGGTATCTCTGAAACTATTGTCGAAGAACGAAAACAACACGGGATCTTTAAATCACTTGAGGACTTCCTTTCTCGCATTCAAGATCGTAACCTAAACAAAAAATCGCTGGAAGCATTGATTATGGTGGGTGCGTTTGACTCTTTCGGAGAACGTGGACAATTATCGGCCAACATAGATACGATGCTTACTTATAACAAAGAGCGAGTGGCCGGAAAGGAAGCCAATCAGGAC
Organism: uncultured Candidatus Saccharibacteria bacterium; assembly: GCA_964605695.1. Lineage (GTDB taxonomy): Bacteria > Patescibacteriota > Minisyncoccia > Phycocordibacterales > UBA918 > OLB19. The sequence goes on from CAZSDR010000022.1 coordinate 1,120, forward strand.
TCTTTATTTGGCACCAGTGCGGGAATCACCTCACTATCACTTGTGCCTGCCCCACCAGCCAGTACTGAACAAAAACTGCAGTGGGAAAAAGACTTGTTGGGAATTTTCGTATCCGGTCATCCGCTTCGACAATTTGAAAATGAAGTGGCCAAACGACCATCCATACAATCCATCAAAGAAGATAAAAGAAACGGGATTCCGGTCGTTACGGCTGGCATGGTGGAGACGGTGCGCGAACTTTTAACTAAGAAGGGTGATCGGATGGCCTTTATACTTCTTGCCAATGAAACCGATTCGATCGAGATGGTCGCCTTCCCCGAAGTCTATCGCGCCAATCGTGAACTTCTTATGCCGGGCCAATGTATCGCTGTTAAAGGCAAACTTACGATCCGCAATGACGAACCTTCGATTGCTCTGGAGAGAGTCAAATCACTCGCACCGACACAGGTCAGTATCGATACAGTTGCTTCGAGCCAAACATCGGTATAGGATAATTGCCGGACAAAGTCAGGGAGGTCTTAATGTTTTCTTTACTGAACGTAGATGAAAATATCATCACCATCGCCATGGCGGAAATTGATACTGCCCAGACGGAGGAGACATCTGCATTAAGCTGCTGCCTAGCACTTCTGGAGAAAGTACGGAAGGAGTGTGAAGACCAAGCTGCTGGATGGACTGTCGATTTCGACTTTTTAAGAGACATGCGCATCATAATGGGCAAAGATCTCGAGGAAAGAATAAATTACCGCGGTATTTGGAGGTTTATGGAAGAAGCGAATGGCTGGAGTGGTGAGAAACTCACCCTTCTCAAGAATTCCGCAAGAAACCCTGCCGAAGCCAAAGCATTCTTGGCTAACTGGCATCTGATCTTGACTGCGGAAAACAGCAAACAACAAAAATGAGCGCCTGCGCCGACCCTTGGTCGGCGCGCACCTTTTATTGACAACTTTCTTTGGCGCGTTAGGATAAGTGTAATATCAGAGATTGCGGCGGATTACCAACCGCTGGTTCGGAAACGAACGCTTATGCCTAATCTGATCTAAAAGTGTCCAGCACCACTTTTTTGCAAGCAAAAAAGTGGTGCTGGGAAGCTCGGTGGAACCGCGGTTGCATGATCGCCCGAGCAAAAATACGAAGTTTCGTATTTTTGCTCGGGCGCTTATTCGTTTAATATCACACTATGGAAGATAGAGATCATAAAAAAATCGGACCAGCGATGGATTTGTTCTATACCGATCCCGTCGTCGGCAAGGGTCTGCCCATGTTTCTACCTAAGGGCGCTTTGATAAAGCGTGAGCTGGAGCGGTTCGTTATTGAAGAAGAAACCAAGCGGGGCTATCAGCATGTACATACACCCGACCTGGCTAACTTAGACCTCTATAAAAAATCTGGTCACTACCCACACTACAAAGACTCGATGTACGCTCCAATAGTCATTGATGATGAGGAATATATGCTTCGTCCAATGACTTGCCCGCATCACTTCCAAATGTTTCTCCATAAACCACGCAGTTATCGCGAACTGCCGATGCGGATTGCCGAGCTAGCCCAACTGTACCGCTACGAGCAATCAGGTGAGCTGATGGGCTTACAGCGCGTCCGCACCTTCTGTCTGGCTGACGCGCACATTATCTGTGCTTCTGAAGAACAAGCGATCGAGGAGGTCCAAGGGGCACTGGATCTAATTGAGCACGTAGCCGGAGTCTTTGGGCTTAAACTGGGTCAAGATTATCGCTATCGCCTATCCCTAGGAGACCGTTCCAATACCGAGAAGTACTACGACGCACCAGAAGCGTGGGAAAAGGGCGAGATGCTTCTGCGTGAAGCGATGCGGGCGCGTGGTTCTGATTTTGAGGAAGCCAAAGACGAAGCCGCCTTCTATGGACCAAAAATTGATATCCAGATGAAGAACGTAAACGGCAAAGAAGATACGGCTTTCACGGTGCAGTATGACTTCTGTATGCCTGATCGGTTTGACCTCAACTACATCGGAGAAGATGGTGAGCTCCATCGTGCGTTTGTCGTACACCGGTCTTCGATCGGTGCCATCGAACGCATCATGGCTTTCCTCATTGAAAAATATGGTGGGGCTTTCCCACTCTGGCTCTCTCCCGAACAGATACGCGTCATTCCGGTCGCTGAAGCTCATACTGAGTATGCAGCACGTATCTGCGAGTCTCTCCAGGCTTCAGGTATTCGCGCTGTACTCGATAGAGATAATGAATCACTCGGCAAGAAAATCAGAAATGCCAAACAAGATAAACTCCCCTATTTCGCCGTGATTGGTGACAAGGAAGTCGAGGCCAACAACATCACTCTGGAGAGTCGAGACGGTGCGAGCAATACATTCACTCTAGATGAACTCAGTGATCGCCTCGGTGAGGAAATTAAGAACAAGACGATACAGTAGACAGCGCGGCACGAAAAAGGCCGGACATACGTCCGGCCTTTTTCGTGCCTCACAGTCTCTGTCAGCACAATTTTGGGCGTGTATCCTCTTTTGACCAGGCCTCGAAAATTCTTTGCTACGAGGCGCCGAGGCGGATACGAGTGAGTCGTATTTGATATACGGTGAACTCGGAGCCAACGAAGGCAACAAAGTAGCGGCGGATTTTAGTGACTGGTCGCTTTGATGGCCTTCATAATCGCCATCTTCACCGCCTCAGCTTCGTTCTGATAAGTACCATCGATAGCGGAAGTAAGAGCGGCAATCATAGCGGCCAACTGTTCATCTGTCAGTCTGACGGTTTGGTTTAGCAATAGATCAGAGACATTTACCGCTTCACCTTTGCGAGAACGATACACCGCATCAAGGTCAGCGGCGGCATCAGCGAGGGCAATCATAGGTCGGTGACTGATCATCTCGAAAGCGGCGATCACATTACCAGAAGTGATGGCTTCAGCCAAAGAACCATGATTGATTGGAGTAACATCAGCTACCAAAGCTTCCTGTGCAGTCTCCTCCAACTCACCAAGTATCGATTCCATGCGAGAGAGATTGATAATCACCCAGCCGTCTTCGGTTGGAAAACGCTCACGAGCAGTCTTGATGACCAAATCCAAACGATGTTCGCGTGCTTCTTGATTATGACCAGCGTGCGCTAGAAATCGCATCGCATCACTGGAAAGCAAAGCCTTCTTTGTGTGAGCATAGTTCTCCAGTGCGTTCATCTCAACATCTTTGTCTGTGAACTCCTGATTTTCCTCAACATCTTCATTGCGGACAAGGGAGCTGTAACCAAAGACAGGAGCTGGAATCGTCGAAGCTGGAAGGTTAGCCGGAACCGCTTCTGCTACAGCCTCTACATAAGAAGCAGCTGGAGAAGAGACGAAAGGACTCGACACTTCCACGCTGGCGTCGGCATAGGCAGTATTACCGAAAGAACCAGGTAAAGAGAAACCGAGAATACTGTCACGTCGTATGATCAATACGTAGGCGACAAAGAGTGCCCAGAGAGTCAACAGTGCGTAGAAGATAAAGGTCAGCATCGGACCAGCTTCAAAGCCGGTGTATGGGACTTGAGTAAGTGAGATGCCGGCAACGAGTGGCTGTTGGTCGCGAACCTCAAGCACAGTTACTTTACTGTCAGTTATCTCAACCTCGGCTCGACAGGTTCGCTTTGAACTACCACGAGTAGCGGTCAATGTATACGTAGTATCGCGAGTCGGACGAACAGTTAAGTCACCATCGAACTCATCTCGATCAGATCGATTGTCGGTATCCAACAGTTCATTGTCTCGATCATCTTCAATCACTACACGAGTCGCGTAATCAGTCTCCCAACTAAGTTCTACTGATTCTCCCGAACGAACTTTGCGATCTGATACCTCAAGTTCACACCGAGGTAGTAACGGACCGCCGCCACCACCTCCGCCGCCGCCATCTTCTTTGGCGTTGATAGAAATTGAGCATTGACGAGAGTCGTGATTATTCTTGATAGTGATCGTATACGTAATATCGTCGTCAATACGTACTTCCTTACTATCATTGTTTGAGACATTACCAATACCATGATTGATTGAAGCGCTGTCTACTTTACTGTTCCAATCCCAACTCAGGGTAATACGATCTCCCTCATCAACATTTGTATCAGAAGCCCTGAAGTCTACGTCACTACAACTAAGAAGTGTTGGGTGAGTAGGCTTATCTTTTACAGTGATAGTGGTATGACAATTATCTGAGTCACCATCCTTATTCTTCACCGTCATGGTGTAGGTAGTGGTGTTGTTTGGGCTCACTGAACGAGTACGATTTGTTCCGATAGAGACGGAACCAATCCCCTGATTAAGACTTGCCTCGGTAGCGTCGTCAGTTGTCCAAGTCAATGTAGCAGAGTCACCTTTGTAAATAGTTGAAGGGCTGGCGCTGATGACACAGCTCGGTAGTGGTGTTGGAGTCGGCTTATTTTTGACTGTAACTGTAGTGTTGCAGTTTGCAGACTTTCCATCTTTGTTTTTCACCGTCATGGTGTAGGTAATGGTGGCGGTCGGAGACACTGACCGAGTTTTGTTAGAACCGATAGCAACAGCACCAATGCCTTGGTTGATGGTGGCCTCGGTGGCATTGTAAGTTGTCCAAGTCAGAGTTGAAGCGGAACCTTTATAGATGGTGCTTGGGTTAGCGCTGATGTCACAGCTTGGAAGATGAGCTGGTGGCGGAGTCTTAACGGTTACGGTCGTGTTGCAGTTTGCAGACTTACCGTCCTTGTTCTTAACAGTCATCGTATACGTGATAGTGGCGGTCGGAGACACTGACCGAGTTTTGTTAGAACCGACAGCAACAGCACCAATACTTTGGTTGATGGTGGCCTCGGTGGCGTTAGTAGTGGTCCAAGTTAGTGTAGAAGAACTACCTTTATTGATGGTAGATGGATTGGCATTGATAACACAACTCGGTAGTGGTGCTGGAGTCGGCTTTTCTATCACAATCAATTGGGTAGTACAGGTGGCCTGTTTGCCGTCCTTGTTCTTCACCGTCATGGTATATCCATAAGTAGTCGGACTGTGTCGATTTACCTGAAGGGTCTTATTAGCACCAATCGCTACAGAACCAACACCCTGATTCACAGAGGCTTCAGTCGCATTAGTGGTCGTCCACTTAAGCGTAGCGTATTCTCCTGAATACACTTTCGTCGGATTAATGCTGATGACACAGCTCGGCAATGGAGCCGGTGCCGGTGGCACGTTTACCGTCACTTTAGTATTACAATTCGCTGTCTTACCATCCTTATTCTTCACCGTCATGGTGTAGGTAACGGTGGCGGTTGGAGACACTGAACGAGTTTTGTTAGAACCAATAGCGACGGCACCAATGCTCTGGTTAATAGAAGCCTCGGTAGCGTTCGTAGTAGTCCACTTCAGTGTTGAAGATGAACCTTTGTTGATAGTGGTTGGGCTAGCACTGATAACACAGCTCGGTAATGGAGCTGGTGCTGGTGGTGCTGCCTTTACAGTCACTTTGACAGAACACTTAGCGGCACCAGTGGCACTGGAGACGGTCATGGTGTAGGTAGTGTCCTTGGTTGGAGAGATTGACCTAGTTCGATCTTGTCCCACAGAAACAAAACCAATCCCTTGGTTTAGTTCAGCTAAATTAGCATTGAAAGTAGACCACTTCAAAGTGGCTGACTGTCCGGCAGTAATGCTTGATGCATTAACTGAAATCTTACAGTAAGGAGACGGAACATTTGGTGGATTGTTTTCTCCATCATCCTGCTGGCCAGGAAAATCGCCGCCGCCATCGTCACAACTGCCACAAGTACTGCCCCAAGCATCTACATTATTAACCTGATTACCTGACAAGCTAAGGAAGCCATAAACAGACAAAAGCGCAGCGACTACCGCTATCGCAATGAAATACTTCTTGCTATTACCTGTAAATTTCATAAAAGAGTAAGTGTGATGTTTTTAATAATTGCCTACACCGAATTTCTTCGGATTTAAATGGCCATTCTTTCGAATGACCGCTCTGAATCCGAATTGATTCAAAGGTTTATTGGTGGGCGCGACGTTGTCGGTCGCGCCCACCTGGGTTCTAGTGGCCGATGATCGCTCTGCGATCATAGCCACCGCTGGAAAGGCGATAGCTCCACATGGGGTCGTGAGCTGCAGGTAGGACCATCGGAGAGAGGGTCACTCTCCCGCCGGCGGTGGGAATCACCCCACCAGTCCAGCCGCAGTATTCGTCGCAGCAAACGAACGCCACGGCGTATGCGCCGGGTACTCCATGCTGCTGTGCGCCGTTCCGGCCGCGCGTCCAGCAGGCGTTGTTGTGCGCTGTCGCTACGATTTCGGGTTCGGCGCGGCCATAGTAGAATCCGGCCTCAAAGGCCGAACTACCGTCAGTCAGCCGGATCGACTGCCAGAGCCGGTCCGGCAAACAAGCCTGGATGGGTACAACCCGCGGGTTGTAACCACCACCGCGATACCGCTGATCGGTCACCGTCTCGCAGACGGTGGTCAAGCCACCGCCCGCACAATCGGCAGCTGCTTCAGTGGCAGTCATACCGACGCATGAGAAGAGAAGCGCCACAAGGACGCCGAATGGAACACGCATGACACGCTCCTTTTTCGTGCGCCATCAGGCGCGTTTTAAAGAACTCCTCCTACCCACTTTCGCGGTAGTCATGGAGACTGCCGCGGAATGCGGCGAGCTTGGTATTAAGAAACAATAAACATCAGAAAGATGCTTCCGAACACTAAGCTTGCCGGTACGAAACCGTACAAACCTACCTTACATCAATTTGAGGAGAACCGAGAGCTTATCTTTATATCTTATCAGATTTATCTGATTTTGTCAATATTTTCAGCTCTTTTTTGACTTCTACAGGACAGGACTTTGCCCTACCAAAACCGCCTCCACGATAAAACGGTCATCTTGGCTACCAAAACTATCACAAGTAGCCAAAGTAAGCCGTGCTTCGCCCGGAGTATGAGGGACAACGACCTCAGAAGCCTTAGCCTCGTAGACGCGTTCGACACGGTAGATATACTCAGTATCCTCCGATACGAGACGAATCCGATCGCCCCACTTGAGGTTTTGGACACCGTTAAAAGCCTGGAAATTGCGATTAAGAACGTTGGGTAGATAGCTGGAATGGCCTAAAATAAAGATATTTCCTTCATTTTGGAAATCAGCCGAATCAGGGTGGCGCACTGCCCCCTTAAGCAGCTCAGCGTCTAGCGAAGCGATGTCACGGGACTGTGGGTTGAGAATTGGCACTTCCCTGCCTCCCAAAGCATCAAAAATGATTTTTTCTGGCCACGCAGCTACAATCACCTCCAATTCCTCAGTAAAACCAAGCTCCGCTGTGGCCGGAAGTGGCTGTATATCAGGAGAATCCACTGGTTCTGGAATAAAATCTATCGCAAACAAGACCGCATAAGATAGGGTCACGATAACGGCAAAAGTAATGAAAAAAGGCCTTTTTCTAACGGAAATTTGGTTATAGAGTTCTCCAAGCGAGTTAGCTTTTTTCATAAGTTTGTTCATAATACACCATATTCACCAAAAGTCAACCCAGCACCACTTTTACTGA
>CAZSDR010000023.1:0-8594 GCA_964605695.1 uncultured Candidatus Saccharibacteria bacterium
CCGGTTTGTGGCGGTCGTCTTTGACGACCGCCACCACCGGCACCACCAAGGCATGCTTTTTAAGAACGCCTTCAGCGGCTCGCTTTTGAGCGGTACTACCATCAACTACAATCAGCTGTGGCAACGGCCATTCCGGATGTCCCAGTCTACGCTCCAACACCTCCCTTAGCGCACCCGTATCATTCGAACGATCAACAGAAGTGATCTTAAACTTCCGATATTCCGATTTTTTCACTTCCCCACCTTCGAGAACCGTCATTACCCCCACCATGTCTGATCCTTGCAGATGAGCGACGTCGTAGGCCTCAATGCGAACACTAGTCTCATCACGATAAGCGCGCAGATCGTCTTTAATCAGAGCTATGTCTTGAATGTGTTCAAGCGCAAAAATACGGCGTTTTAAGCGATCGGCTTCTTCAAAATGCTCAGCCTTGGCGGCCCGCATCATTTCCGTTTTTAATTCCCTGATTATAGTCTGCTTCTTACCCTCGAAAAACAGACGGATATGCCTGATCGTGCGCTGATATTCCTCTTTGTCTTGCTCGTGAGGATACAGCCCAATCTGTCGATTGAAGTCCATCTGGCCACGACGCAACTTTGACCGTTCCTGACCAACCGGCTCTTTCGTATCGTAAAACTGAAACAGACGCCTTATGATTTTGAGGGCTTCGCGAAACAACATTCCGCTTGGAAAAGGTCCGAAGTGGTATTTGATTTCGCCTTGAGCAAAACGCTCAGTGAGATCCTTACCGCGCACCACCAACACGCGTGGCCACTGTTCGTTGGTGATTACAAGATGGTTATAGCTTTTATCATCTTTACTGCGTGTGTTATATGTGGGCTTGTGGGTGCGGATGAGATTCGTTTCCAGAATCAAGGCTTCGAGCACACTATCAGTCACCGTCCACTCAAGACCTTTAGCCTCTTCTACCATTTTAGATATCAGCTCCGAACGCTTTTCTCTTAGGGCGCTATCAAAATAACTGCGCACACGATGCTTAAGAGAAGTAGCTTTACCGATATACAAAATCTCCTTGCGCTTGCCCAGGAAAAAATAGACACCCGGGGTGTCAGGTAATTTAGTCCAATTTATACTCTTTTGTACCATGAGAAGTTAGTAATATAACAGATTTCGGCCACCTCCTCACGGAGGTGGCCGATGACCACCGGACTCAAAGTACTTATTTAACACTGCCTCGACCACAGCTTTTGGCAGTTGGAAACACCACGCTATGGTATCCGTAGAAGCGCCCACCCATTCCTTGATATGTTTCTCCAAAAGATCAATCTTGGGCGCTTCAACGACGTCAGGTTCATCCATCTTCGTCACCCTCTTTCTATCCTCTGACAAATTCAGGTTTGATCATAACACAACTATATATACTAAAAGTAGCCGCCCCGAATCGCTTCGGGGCGGACCTGCGAGATCTGGAACTAGGCGGCCGCTGAACCGTTCTCAACTGCTAACACCGCGGCCTGCGCTCGGAGGGAGCAGTACATCTGCCACGCAGCTCGTTGCAGCCATGCCGGAGGATCTTCCCCTGCACGGAATGCAACCAGTGCATGTCTGGCCATATACTTGATTGCCAGATACATTTCCCTCTCGCCAAGATAGAAAATGGCGGCGGCGATCAATGCCTTCATTTCCCCCTGTGAGGTATTGGGATTTGGATTTTCGTGTGCCGTGAGACACGCGAAATGCGTAAAGATGAAATCCCAGTTTCGTCTGACCGCAAAACTGAGCAACATTGCTGGTTCGACAAATCCCAAATTCACCGCCAACTCTGCCAACTGCGCTTGGCGACGTTGGTCATTTTCGTCTTTGGCAGGAGCCACAAAGGCGTTCAACAGGACGTAGGCACGGTTCTGGTTTGGGTTACGCACTTTCGCCTCCTCTAGGGACTATCCAGTATTTCAGTTTACACGACTGAATACTTCTTCGCTATCTTTTCAACACCCTCTTTAAATACCGGCCAGTGTGGGATTTATCATTTCTGGCGACTTCCTCCGGTGTGCCTTTAGCCACCAGAGTGCCACCAGCGATGCCACCCTCCGGACCGATATCGATAATATAATCGGCAGACTTCACCAGATCGAGGTTGTGCTCGATCACCATCACGGTATTGCCATGATTGACCAGTGCTTGAAGAATCTCGATCAACTTGCGCACATCCTCATAATGAAGACCGATGGTCGGCTCATCAAGCAAGTAAATGGTTTTCTGTGTGTGTGGCTTGTAGAGTTCGGAAGCAATTTTAACGCGCTGAGCTTCACCACCTGAGAGCGTGGTGGCGCTTTGCCCCAATTTAAGATATCCGAGTCCGACTTCAAACAAAGTATAGAGACGTTCGTAAATAGCCGGCACATCTTTGTAGAATTCGACCGCTTCTTCAATCGTCATCTCAAGTACCTCATGAATATTCTTGCCTTTGTAGTAGACCTCAAGCGTCTCTTTGGTGAAACGCTTGCCGTCACAGACATCACACGTCACATACACCGTTGGCAGAAAGTGCATTTCAACCGCGATCACGCCGTTACCCTCACACGCTTCACATCGTCCGCCTTTGACGTTGAAAGAAAACCGCCCCGGCTTCCACCCACGCGCCCGCGCTTCACTGGTTGAGGCGAACATATCGCGAATATGCGTAAAGGCACCGGTATATGTAACCGGATTACTACGCGGCGTACGACCAATCGGAGATTGGTCGATCAAAACCGACCGACCGAGATATTCTGTACCAGTAAACGTAGTGGCGTTATACGTGTTAGGAGTGCGGTATCGCTTCTCCAACCGAGATTTAAGATTCTTATCGACGATCTCGTACATAAAGGTCGACTTACCCGACCCTGAAACACCCGTGATACACACGAGACGACCGAGTGGAATATCGACGTTAAGATTCTTGATATTGAAGGCTTTACCGCCACGAACCTTGATTGATCCTCGCTCGGCCGTTCGTCGCTCGGGCACTTCTATGCTCCGATCTCCGCGCAAGTAATCAAGCGTCACCGAACCGCTCGTGTTCTTCTTCGCGGTTAGTAAGGTTTCAAGGTAATCAGCGACCACTACTTCCCCACCATGCACGCCGGCACCCGGACCGATATCAACCAAATAATCAGAAGCCCTGATGGTGTCTTCATCATGCTCAACTACAATAATCGTGTTGCCGAGATCGCGCAATTCAGTCAGAGTCTGAATCAACTTATCGTTGTCACGTTGGTGCAGACCGATGGTCGGTTCATCCAATACATAGAGCGCGCCGACCAAGCCACTACCCAACTGACTCGCCAGCCGAATGCGCTGGGCTTCCCCGCCTGAGAGCGTATTGGCGCGGCGGTCGAGAGTCAGATATTCAATGCCGACATTCTGCATAAAAGACAATCGATCAATAATTTCCCGCAAAGCCGGCCAAGCGATTTCTTGCTCTTTTTTTGTTAGCTTTAAATTAGTGATGAACTCGGCCGCTTCAGCTACTGTAAGGGCGGTGAAGCCAACCACATTCATACCCAGATCCTTTTTACCATCACCCCCGATGTAGACACGAAGAGCTTCCTTGCGCAGACGCGCACCTTTACAGGAAGGACAGGTGTCGGACTGAAAAATACCGACCATACCAAGACCGTTACACTCCGGACAAGCACCGTACGGAGAGTTGAAAGAAAAGAGTCTCGGCTCAACCTCAGGGAAAGATGAACCGTCAGTCGGACAAATGAACTTGGCGGAAAGAGTGCGCACCGAACCATCCGGACTTTCGATCTTCACCAACCCGTTACTTTCGTGAAGCGCGCGCTCGACTGCTTCCGAAAGACGTTCGTGAGAACCTTTCTTGTCGGTCGAAAACTCACTCACATAGATTTCATCAATGAGCACATCGATGTCATGACGATTATTTTTGGTGAGAATGATCTTTTCACGCAACTGCTTCACCTCCCCATCAATCTTCACCGTTTCATACCCCTTACCTAAAAGATCATAGAGCAATTGGTAGTACTCGCCTTTTCGACCCACCACAACCGGAGAAAAAATAGACACGCGACCGCGAGACAATTCTATCCCCATCACTTTATCCGCTTCCTTTTTGGTGGCAGAGAGAACCTCTTTATCTTCGATCGATTTTAAAATGATGCCAAGAATCTCGTCTTGTGAGAGTTTTTCGATCGGAACATCAACATCAAGACAATACGGTCGACCGATACGCGCATAGAGGATGCGAAGATAGTCGTAGATTTCGGTGATGGTGGCCACGGTCGAACGCGGATTGCGAGAAGCCGATTTTTGGTCAATCGAAATGGCTGGCGAGAGACCGCCGATCTCATCAACGTCCGGTTTCTGCATCTGCCGCAAAAACTGCCGCGCGTAGGGTGACAAGGATTCCACATACCGTCTCTGACCTTCGGCAAAAATCGTATCGAAAGCGAGCGATGATTTTCCGGATCCGGAAGGGCCGGTAATGGCAATCATGGTGTTGCGCGGCATTTTAACGTCAATGTTTTTGAGGTTGTGAGTACGCGCACCCTTCACTACGATATGTTCATCGCGTTCATTTCTAAATGAAGTCTTGGTAGTTTTTTTGGTCATACAGACAATTAACCACGGGCTTGGCCCGGGTAGTTTATAGGGTGCAGATTATACCATGAAAAACCTTATTTTTGCACTTGGTGACCGCTTAGGTATCCAAGGCGGCCGTATGCTCAGGGATTTCGCGCCGCCGCATGGTACGCAAGTGAAAACCGAGCAGAATCAAGACCAAACCGATCGAAACCACCGCTAAAGCCATGATGAAATTGGACAGCGGTAGTGGCATTGAATACTCCAAAAAGCCAACCGCCGCCAACATATCCGGCCGCACCATTCCGGTAACAATCGGTGGCTCATACGCCGGTGATGTCCCCTCTGCCGAATCCAGATTATTCCTTATCTCCTCCAAAGAACCCTTGAAAAATCCTTCCACTTCTGGCCGCCTTTCTTCAAGACCTCCTTCCACAAACAGCTGATACATCACAGCTGTCTCAATATCAAAAAACCTCACCTCAAGATCGGCGACCGCCACTTCATCTTCTGCGCGCACGGCATTCGCATATTCGTTTAGGATCGAATCAATCTCCTGTCGATACGGTTCCAACATCTCATGAAGAGACAGTGGTTCAGTCCCACGAGAAGCATCTTCGTTTGCAGGCGTAGTGTTGTATTGAATCGTTTGAGCAACTGATTGCTGATAGACAGTCGAGGAAGGATTGAGCACATCGGCATAGAGGAAGGTGAAAAAACCACCCAAGATGACAAATGCCAAACCACCGATACGCGCCGTACGCTCCATAAATATTCGCGTATCAAGTGGCGGAAGCGGCGGGACATAGAGAGTCGGCATCGAAAATTTCATCGGACTGGGAAGAGAGAAATGGGGTTCGATTCTTTTTTCAGCGGCACCGGCCGTATAAAAACCAGTGACCGTATCTAACTTCGCTTTCATCTTTTCATCATCAGGGACAGTGGCTTCGCTGGCTTTGATAGCCTTCGTTTTTGATGGCGACTTGCGCACAGCTTTTTTCTTCGCGGTCTTAGTTTTTGAAACTTTGCTAGTTTTTACCGCCGACTTTTTTTCATCTTTGACCACCATATTCATACTGGTATCATTGTAACAAACAATACATCACACCGAGTCTGATCTCTGTCGATAACTGGCGTAATTTACTTTTTGTCAGAGAGAGATTCGAGATATTTTATCTCGTCACGAATGATGGCGGCGGATTCAAAATCGAGAATGGCCACCGCTTCTTCCATTTGTCTTCGTTTTTCTTTGAGAACTTTCTTTGGATTTTGTTTGTATAGCCCAACATCAATCGTCAACAGTGTGTCGACTGCTTTGTCGTGCTCTGTGCGCAATTGATCGGCAATTGATCGTATTTCTTTGGCGATGGTTTGTGGCGTGATGCCATGCTTCTCATTATAGGCGAGCTGAAGCGCGCGACGACGTTCGGTTTCACCAATAGCATAGGTGAGCGCATCGGTCATTTCATCGGCATAGAGAATAACCCGACCATCAACGTTACGCGCCGCACGACCAATGGTTTGAATCAGGGCGGTTGGACTACGCAAAAAACCAGCCTTGTCGGCGTCAAGAATAGCCACCAGCTCCACTTCAGGCAGATCAAGACCTTCACGCAATAGGTTTACTCCGACTAAACAGTCGAAGACGCCCTTACGAAAATCAGTGAGAATCTCGATACGCTCCAGTGTCTCGACATCACTATGAATATACTTGGTTTTAATTCCCCTACCTTCAAGAAACTCGGCCAAGTCCTCAGCCATTTGCTTGGTGAGAGTGGTGGTAAGAACACGCATGCCACCTTTGATCACACGTTCGGCTTCATCAATAAAATCTTTGATCTGGCCAGGGTAATTGCCTTTTTCAGTTACCGGTCGGAGGTCAATAATCGGATCCACGAGGCCAGTCGGTCGAATGATCTGCTCGACCATTGGCACCTTGGTCACCTCCGCTTTTTCGTATTCGTACTTGCCGGGAGTGGCAGACGTATAGATACGTTGTCCAACACGTTTCTCAAACTCATCAAATTTAAGTGGACGATTATCAACCGCGCTCGGCAAACGAAAACCGTGTTCAACCAGTGTGTCCTTGCGAGAACGATCTCCAGCGTACATGCCACCAATCTGAGGAATGGTGACATGCGACTCATCGATAATGGTAAGAAAGTCGGGTGTCCCGTCTTCTTGGTGGGGGAAATAATCCAGCAACGTATATGGGGCTTCTCCGGGCGCGCGGCGATCGAAGTGGCGAGAATAGTTCTCAATACCGTTGCAGTAACCAACTTCTCGGATCAACGCTAAATCATGTTCAGTGCGACGCTTTAGCCGCTGAGCTTCAAGTAACTTCCCTTCTTTTTCAAACTTCTTAAGCTGTTCTTGTAACTCTTGTTTGATATCTTCATAGGCAACCTTGCGTTCCGCTTCCGGTGTGACGAAGTGTTTAGCCGGAAACAGGAAAAAGATTTCCGGTTCACTGACGATGGCGCGAGTGACGGCATCGATTTTGGTAATGCTTGATACGGTATCCCCGTCAAAACCAAGTCGATAGATGGCTCGTTCGTTGGTCGGCATTATTTCCACCGTATTTCCAACTGCTCGAAAGTGGGCGGGAGTGAGATCGGCGTTGGTACGCTCAAAATAAAGATCGACGAGTGTACGCAGAAGCTCGGCACGCGTGGTCTTGAAACCGCGTTCTATCTTCAAGTGCCGCTCGAGATATTCTTTCGGTGAACCAAGACCGTAAATACAAGAAACCGAGGCCACGATGATGACGTCGCTTCTTGATAGCAACGCCTGAGTCGAAGCGTGTCGCAGACGATCAATTTCTTCATTGATCTGCGCTTCCTTTTCTATATAGGTGTCGCTGGTCGGCATATATGCCTCCGGCTGATAGTAGTCGTAGTAGGAGACGAAGTAATGGACGGCGTTCTCGGGGAAAAAGTCGCGGTACTCCTGCGCCAGCTGAGCGGCCAGAGTTTTATTGTGCGCGATGACCAAAGTCGGTTTCTGCACCTGATTTATCACATTGGCGGCGGTAAAGGTCTTGCCTGATCCGGTCACGCCCAAAAGCGTCTGGTGTTGATGACCAGCCCGTAAGCCCTTAACCAGCGCCTCAATCGCTTTTGGCTGGTCTCCGGCGGGTGTTTTTTCGGTTGAAAGCTTGAATTTCTCCAACATAAGGATTCAACTATACACCATGATAATATATCTGCTATATGGGTTTCGAAAATGGATTTAGAGAGTTAGAAAGATCAGATAGATTGAAAGAACTAATACATGAAGCGGTTGGTGAAATAGTGTCGTTGAAAATTGAACGTCACGGTAACGATATTACTGATCAAGAAAAGTCTGCAATAACAGAAGAGGGGTTTGACGCTGTTGGGGAATGTATCTCAGATCTGTCTAAAAAATTTTCCATATCTGGCTTTGGAGAAAGGGATAGAGATGTACTAGAAGGATTAATGATAGCGTCTCTACAAAGTGAAGGTGTTAGACCAAACACCGCGCGAAAAATTTTTGAAGAACTGGTACGACAGAACATTAGACTGGTGGATTAAAACTATCTTACGATCAACTGTCCCCGTAGCTGTTGGGTGAAATTTACGATGAAGTGTAAGTTGTGAATCGAAGCTAAGTGCGGACCAAGGATTTCTCCGGCGCGAAATAAGTGCGCGAGATAGGCTTTGGTATACGTCTGCGCCACATGACCATCTTGAAGCGGATCAATCAGTGAGTGGTCATTTTTATATTTTTCATTAAGGATGTTGATCTTCTTGGTGACCGGATAGGTGAAGGTGCCGCACGGGGTCGTCTTCATTTCGCCTGTGTGCACATAGATTGTCCCCGTGCGGCCGATGCGGGTCGGCGCCACGCAGTCGAAAGTATCACAACCTTGCAAGATTCCCTGCACAATATCTTCCGGCTCGCCGATACCCAAGAGGTGACGCGGCTTGTCTTCCGGCAAGATCTCATTAACTACCTTGAGTGATTCGCCCAAGTCGTCTTTGCTAAAACTGCCGCCAATACCAAAGCCGTCGAAATCCATATC
>CAZSDR010000024.1:0-8516 GCA_964605695.1 uncultured Candidatus Saccharibacteria bacterium
GCTCGATCCCAAAGACTTGGCTGAGACTGTGTATCTTTCTGACACCGATCTTTCGGTGCCTTCTGAGACATTTTATTTTGAGGGGGGACTCAAGTCTTTGGTTGCTTTTAATAACCAATACCAAAAGCCAATTCATAAGAATATTTTCTATGTTGAAAAATTCGACCCGGATCCGGCGGTTTTTTCGGTAGAAGTGGCTTTGCAGTATGTCGATGATATTTCTTCTCGCATCTCGGCTTTTGCGAACAATATTTACAATCCTGAGCACGGTACGCACATTACGGGTTTCAAGACGGCACTCACCCGTACTCTCAATAATTACGCCAAGAAGAATAATTTCTTCTCAGTGAAAGACAAAGACGCAGGCTTTACCGGTGATGATGTACTTGAAGGGATTACGGCAGTTGTGTCGGTGAAAATGCCGGAGATACAGTTTGAAGGCCAGACAAAAGGTAAGCTCGGTTCGGTTGAAGCGCGCAGCGCAGTCGAGTCGGTCTTTGGGGAATCGTTTGCCGCGTATCTGGAAGAAAATCCCGATGATGCCAAGCAGATCATCAATAAGGTGATCATTGCCGTGAAGGCGCGCAAGGCCGCTAAGGCTGCAAAAGATAGCGTCTTACGCAAGGGCGCACTCGAGGGTATGTCTTTGCCAGGAAAGCTCGCTGACTGTCAAAGTAAAAGTGCAGAAGAATCAGAATTGTTTATTGTAGAAGGAGATTCAGCTGGTGGTTCAGCCAAAATGGGGCGCGACCGTCGCACTCAAGCGATCTTGCCTTTGCGTGGCAAGATTCTCAATGTCGAACGAGCACGTATTGATAAGATGCTTGCGTCAGAGCAGGTAAGGAATTTGGTGATTGCGCTCGGTACTGCAATTGGTGATGTCTTTGATATTGAAAAGCTGCGCTATCACAAAATTATCATTGCGACTGATGCCGATGTTGATGGTGCGCACATCCGCACTCTCCTTCTGACACTTTTCTTCCGCTATTTCAGGGCGCTGGTGGATGGTGGTTTTATCTATATCGCTCAACCACCCTTGTATAAAATCCAGAGAGGCAAAGAAGTTCATTATGCGTATTCAGATGCTGAGAAGTTTAGTATTGTCGGGGTAGAAGAAATTCCTGAGGTGGTTGAAGATGACGGTTCCGAAGCGACTGATGTTGTTGAGGACGAAGAAGTATCTGACGCTAAAAAATCTTCCAAGATGCGCATTCAGCGTTATAAGGGTCTCGGTGAAATGAATGCGGAAGAGCTTTGGGAGACCACTATGAATCCGCAAAATCGCATCTTAAAGCAAGTCACGATTGAAGATGCTGAAAATGCCGACAAAGTGTTCGATATTTTGATGGGTACTGATGTGGCGAGCCGTAAGTTTTTCATTCAGTCCAACGCTCATACCGCTACCTTGGATATTTGATTTTTCAACGATCTGCTTTGTATCTGTCGATACAGCGTTCGTTCGCTCGGTCATGTAAACGCAAGTGTCTACATGACGCTCGCTCACTCCGCTGTTGCGCTGCGAAAAAAGACCCTCGCTGGACACTCTCGCCCCACTCGGGTCTTTTTTCTTGCGCGCCGCGCATATCATTTGAAAAATCAAATATCCACCCACTCGCCACTGTTCTGAAAGTATAAAAAGAAGAAGTCTGCGAGAGAAGAGTGACCCTTTTCGTGGTATACTAATGCTTTGGAAACAGTAGGAGAGATTGCTTGATGTTACAGGGTGCGATTTTCGAAAAAATTGCCAGTTACGACTGGCAGCAGCGCCATCCCTACACGCGAACTCGCACTTTGCGACTCGCTGGTATCGACATCAGGGTGGTGCACAAACCCCTCGCTCACCCCTACTTCTGCCACCTTGAATTTACCAGCCGGGAGGGTAGGAAAACTGGCGTGTCTTTGCCGCGGAAGGGTTTGGATGGCGAGCCGGTGGCCCCAGTTCAGCTCTCGCCGTCAGCAGATGGTGACGTCTGCTTCGAACTCACGGCGGCACTTGAAGCTCTCATGGGCGCTTAGCTTGCTAAGCGCCCATCTGCAATTACGTCATGTTTTTGAAAAACTTTACATCGGTCATTTTTATCGTTATAATACCGACGCTATGGTTAGAAATATGGATGATACAGGCAGGGATGAAGAGCGAGAAATCATAGAGGAGAACGATACTGACCGCGACATTTCTCTTGAAGAAGAAGAGTCACAAGCTGGTGACAAAATCAAGAAATTACAAGCGAAATTAAAGGAGAGCGAATCCGCACGAATTGCTCTTAGTGAAGATCTACAGAGAGCCAAAGCCGATTTTCTCAATGCAAAAAAACGGCTTGAAGAGCAGAGAGAGCGTGATGCGGAACGCTTAATGGTTGGAAATCTTGAGGCCTTGTTACCACTGTGCGACAGCTTCGAACAGGCTATGAAAGACCCGGGTTGGGTTGCCGCAGACGAAGTCTGGCGGAAGGGGATTGAAGGTATTTATAGCCAACTTCAAAATATTTTGAAAATGTCCGGAGTGGTTGTTATCGATCCTTTAGGTGAAGCTTTTAATCCGCACGAGCATGAGGCGCTTCGCGGTGAAGGTGATGTCGTTACGGAAGTGTATCAAAAGGGATACAAGATGCGCGACATAGTCATTCGGCCGGCAAAAGTGTCCGTTGAAACGAAAGAGTGATTTTACTAGCGTCTAAAAATTAATCTTATGTCAAAAATACTTGGAATTGACCTTGGAACTACAAACTCAGCGATGGCTATTATTGAGGCCGGCGAGCCGGTCATTATTGAAAATGCGGAAGGCAATCGCACGACGCCGTCGGTCGTGGCGATTTCTAAAACGAAGGAACGGCTCGCCGGCCAAATTGCCAAGCGTCAGGCAGTCACCAATCCGCGCAACACTATTTACGGTATCAAGCGCTTCATGGGGCACAACTTCAAAGAAGAGGCTGTTCAAAAAGACAAAGCGATTGTTCCGTATGAAGTAAAGGAGGGAAGTGACGGCGGTGTATTGGTCCATCTTGGAGAGAAGGATATGCGTCCCGAAGAAGTGTCAGCGATGATTCTCTCGAAACTCAAGGCTGATGCTGAAGCCAAACTCGGAGAAAAGATTACTGAGGCAGTGATTACCGTACCGGCCTACTTTAATGATGCGCAACGTAAAGCAACGCAAGACGCAGGAAAGATTGCCGGCTTGGAGGTCAGGCGCATTATCAACGAACCGACTGCAGCCGCTCTTGCTTATGGCTTTAATAAAAAGAAGGATGAGCAGATTGTCGTCTATGACTTCGGTGGCGGTACATTTGACGTGACCGTACTTGAGGTGGGAGATGATGTGGTGGAGGTTAAATCAACTGATGGCGATGCGCACATGGGTGGCCGCGACATTGACCAAAAAATCGTTCGCCACCTGATCGCTGAATTCAAAAAAAGTGAAGGTATAGATTTGGGTACCGATCCGCTTGCTCTTCAGCGTCTTGATGAAGCGGCTGAAAAAGCCAAACTCGAACTTTCTTCTTCCGGCGAAACGGAAATCAATATACCGTTTATAACTTCCGGCAGTGATGGTCCGAAGCACCTTCTTTTGACACTTACTCGCTCCAAACTGGAAGAATTGGCAGATGAGTATATCGATCGTTCGATCGAGATCACGAAGCGTGCACTCGAAGCTTCTCCGTTTAAAAAGGAGGATATCGACGAAGTGATCTTGGTTGGTGGTCAGACTCGTATGCCGAAGATTGTGCAGGCGGTGAAAGAATTTTTCGGCAAGGAACCGAACAAATCCATCAATCCCGACGAGGTGGTTGCGCTTGGCGCTGCTATTCAGGCCGGTATTTTCCAAGGCGACGTGCAGGACATCACGTTGGTGGACGTAATTCCGCTTTCGCTTGGTATTGAGACTATGGGTGGTGTGGCTACCAAACTGATTGAGAAGAATACCCATATACCAACCAAGAAAGAACAAGTCTTCTCCACCGCCGCTGATAATCAGACTTCGACCGAAATCCATATTGTGCAAGGTGAGCGGGCGCAGGCGATTGACAATAAGTCTCTCGGTCGCTTTGTTCTCGATGGGATTCCGCCAGCGCCACGTGGTATCCCGCAGATAGAAGTGACGTTCGATGTTGATAGTAACGGCATCCTTTCCGTGACTGCTAAAGATAAGTCGACTGGAAAAGCCCAGTCTATCCGTATTGAAGCCAACTCCGGCTTGACGGCGGATGACATTGAGCGTATGAAGAAGGATGCTGAAGCGCATGCCGATGAAGATCGTAAAAAGAAAGAACTGATTGATACTCGAAACATAGCCGACCAGCTTTCCTACACTGCCGAGAAAGCACTGAAGGATCACGGTGGGTCGGTGAGCGAAGATATCAAAAAGGATATTGAAGCCAAGATCGCGGCTCTCAATAGTGTAAAGGGTGGCGAAGACAAGGCGGCGATTGAGAAAGCCTCACAAGAACTTTCAGATGCGATGCAGAAAATCGGTGAAGCGATGCAACAGGCCTCCGGTGCCGCTGGCGAAACCGGCCAGACGTCGTCGTCCGAAGAACCATCGGTACGTGATGCCGATGTGAAAGAGGATGATGAGAAGAAGGAATAATTGGTTTTGCCAAGCAATGAGAACTGAAGGTTCTCATTGCCCCCAAAGCCCATTATCAAAATAAACGAAATACCTATGGCACAACGTGACTACTACGAAATTCTTGGATTGCAAAAAGGAGCTTCGAAAGACGAAGTGAAAAAGGCGTTTCGGAAATTGGCCGCCCAGTTTCATCCCGATAAAAAGACTGGTGACGAAGCTCGGTTTAAAGAAATAAGCGAGGCCTACGCCGTGCTTTCGGATGAAAAGAAAAAAGCGGAATACGATGCGTATGGCCATGCGTTCAGTGGTTCCGGCGGCGGACAAGGTTTTGGCGGTTTCAATTGGTCTGATTTTGCGCAGGCGGCGCAAGGTGGACAGAGTTTTGAGTTTGATCTGGGAGATTTGTTTGGGGAGATGTTTGGCGGAGCAAGACAACGAAAGGCTCGCGGTCGCGACATCTCAATTGATATTGAACTGAGCTTTGAAGAGTCAATTTTTGGCGCGAGTCGAAAGGTCTTGCTGGCTAAAATGAATACCTGTGCTGAATGCCAAGGTAGTGGGGCGAAGAAGGGTAGTGAGATGGTTGATTGTACGACTTGTAACGGCAAGGGGCGCATTCGGGAGACCAGACAGAGTATCATGGGTACATTCCAAACCGCTCGCGAGTGTGATGTGTGTTTTGGTCGTGGTACGGTACCAAAAGAACGATGTGTACATTGCGGAGGTGTGGGTGTGCGCAGGAGTGAAGAAGAAATTGCTATCGCTGTCCCAGCTGGTATCCAAGGTGGCGAAATGATCCGCATGGCTGGCCGCGGTGAAGCGGTGCAAAACGGCACTCCGGGCGACCTCTACGTTAAAGTGCACGTCAAACCGCATCCAACCATCAGGCGTGACGGTATGAATTTAGAGACAAAACTCGCGGTTAAACTCACCGACGCACTCTTAGGTAATACCTATCGCGTGGACACACTTGATGGTCCGATAGAGATAAACATTCCGGCCGGCATTAAGTATGGAGAATTTCTTCGCATCAAAGGAAAAGGTGTGCCGCAAGGAAATTCTCGAGGTGATTTTATGGTTAAGGTAGCTATCGATACTCCACAAAAACTTTCCCGCAAAGCCAGACAGTTGGTTGAAGAATTGAAAAAGGAGGGAATATAAAAGGTTATGGACTCGGGGTATCTCCACCCCGAGTCCATTTGCTTCCCTGTAGGTAAGTATTAGTTATCCTCCGACGCCTCAACGGTTTCTCTGAGTCCCACGATCAGGGAGTTTATTCCTCCTAAAAGGAAGAGAACGACCTGAAACTCCAAGGGAACATCGGGAAGGGTTGGGTGTGCAATCTTTGTCGCCATGTAAAGCAACAACGGGCACACCACCAGAAAAGAAAGATATCCAAAGATCTTAGTCAACAACTGCATTGATTGAGCCCTCCTCCTGAGATTTCGTAAAAAATAGCACACCTATGTTTAAATGTCAATTTTAAATACCTGAATTCTTAAATCCGTCAGTATGCACCCGTAGGATGATGCTATAATTTTATAATTAGTTTTTAACTATGGACACTGGCTTTCTCTTCACGTTCGTTCATGAGTTTTTGTTTCTGATAGTGATTTTCGGCTTTTTCTTTTGCGTGACTTTCTTTTTTGGTCGTCAGACTATTACCAACATCATTCTTGGTCTTTATTTCGCCTTTCTTATCTCCCTTCAGTTTCCTTATTATGATCTTTTACTTTCAGGTACTGATGGTGCACGCAGTGAGGCGATACTGATATTGGCTGTATTTTCCATCTTTACGTTCTGTGCCAGCATTCTCTTTGCGCGTTTGATGCCTCATGAGTATCACGAAGGTCGGTTTGAGAGTTTCGGCAAAAAAATCCTTCTTACTGCCGCCGCCACCGTACTCACGACCGCTTTCAGTTATCATGCGTTGCCGGTGACGGAATTCATTACTCCTGGTTCTCCGGTGACCACTATCTTTGGTTCCGAAAGCTCTTTCTTTTGGTGGTTGGTTGTTCCGATCGTAGTACTTTTTTTAACGTAATCACCTCATGTTGGATATATTGCTCATAGGAGGCATTATTGCTGGCCTGCTGCAATTTGTGGGTTATGTGATGTATATAAAAGATGAGCACATTGATCCTAATCCGGTCACATGGTTCATGTTTGCGTACGGCACTATACTTTTGACAGTGCTGGAATGGGATAGTGATGCTACTCTGGCCGAGCTAATTTTACCGTCTGTCTGTAGTGCTATGTCTATATATGTTTCTTATCGTTGCTGGAAAAAGGCGCGTATAAAAAATCCACAGCAATGGTGGCCGCGCGATTGGTGGCCGGAAGATCGTCGGGACAAGATCTCTTTCCAGATCGATATCATATTAACCTGTGGTTATGTATTGGCATGGACTCTGTTGATGGCAGATTTGCTTGCTGAGGAGCAGAAAGCCTGGGCTGTTTTGGTGTTTTTGGTTGGCTCTAACCTAACCACTATTTCATCGTTTGTCCCTCTCCTTAGAGGTACGTTTAATGATCCGAGTATCGAACGCTCAATGCCGTGGGTAGTATGGACATTAGCTTATGTGTTGCTTATACCGATTACTTTTTTTGCTCAAGGCACGTTCTGGCATGAGTTAATGATTTATCCAGTCCTTAGTGCTGTTTTCCATGGTTTGGTTGCTTGGTACGCAAGGCCTCAACGACGTTCAACGTACGTGTTGCGTTACCTGAAGACAAAATATTCTAAAAGTCAGTCGTGATTTGATAATGTATCGTGTTACACTTTTAAACTAGTATGTATTTTATAAAAAATCTTGTTCGTATATTTTACGCTAGCTACTTTTTTGAGTATTGTAGAGCAGTGTTAAAGTATCAACACTTCTACAATAGTGATTCTTTTGAAATACGTTCCGTGGGTAAGAAGGGTGAAGGTCTTTTTACACTATCTCCATATAAAAAAGGAGATGTGATTTTTGTGTCCGGAGGTCGCACTAGATTTTGGAAGGCCGGACCCAAAGATACGTTCAAGAATCCGAATTGGTATTCTGTGAATAAAGATATATGGATAGTGATGTCTTATCCATACGTAAAAGCCAATCATTCTAATTATCCAAATATGGGCATAGATGGGAGTAGAATTTTTGTAGCATTGCGTGACATTGAAATGGGTGACGAATTAGTATTTGATTATTCCATTACTGAATACGAACCAGGATGGAGTATGGGTTATTACGAGAATGATCTTTATTGCGGAGAAGTAGGTCCTATACAGTCTTTAACTCGAGAACGTTTTGAGCGCTCATATCCGTATATTCCCACTTATTTAGTCAATCTCTATAACCAAGAAAAATCTTTACGGGCTGTCTCTTATAAAAAGATTGTTCACACAAAACAACTTTCAAAAACAAATGTCTCGATAAATGTGGATTATACTTAGTGTGCATGAAAGATGTCTTGTCTAAAGTGACTTTAGGAGTAGCCATTCGTTTAGTCCTTGTTATTTGTATAGCACTTTCGGTGCTGGTTATTTATTACGTCATTGTAGTGCAGGGTGACTATCAGATAGTGGAAAGTCCTGATGGACCTGATATGTCTGACTATTACAACGAATGATTATGAATTTTATTAACCCTGAAATTTGCGGATGGGCACCCACATACTATTGGATTTTTTCAGATAATATTTGGGGAAACTTAGTATATTATTCTCATCTTTTGCCCGCGATCGTTGGTTTAGTTGTTAGTACTGTCATTCTTGCAAATAGTCGCAACAATCATACTAGTTGGTGGTTATTCGGAATGACTCTGTCTTTTGCTATATGGTGTTTAGTTGATCTTGTGGTATGGGCATCCGGTAGGTCGGATATTATCATGTTCGCATGGTCGAGTCTCATTTACTTTGAGTTGTTGGTGTATGTGTGCGCTCTTTACTTCCTGTATTCGTTTGTGAA
>CAZSDR010000025.1:0-8345 GCA_964605695.1 uncultured Candidatus Saccharibacteria bacterium
GGTGCGCGATCCTCAACTTGAAGCCGCTTGGCGTAACCTCGAAGACCTGCGCGACAAGCTCCAACCGGCAGAAGAAAAGCTCTTTAACGTGGGCTTCTATTTCACCATCTACGGAGAAAGCGAGGACGTCCTTGATAAAACCGAGTCAGAGATAAAGGGCATGCTCGACTCTCGCTTAATTCACATCAAGCCGGCCCTGTTTGAGCAGGAGCAAGGACTCAAGAGCGTGTTGCCTTTTGTGACTGATGAATTATTGGTTCACAGCAAGTTTAATTCTTCACCTCTCTCCAGTTTCTTTCCCTTTACTTCGTTCGATCTTACTTCGGACTCAGGAATCCTGTACGGCATCAACCGGCACAACTCTTCACTGGTCTTATTTGATCGTTTTGAGCTGACAAACTACAACTCCGTCACGTTCGCTACCTCCGGCGCCGGAAAGTCTTATACCACCAAACTCGAGATACTTCGCTCTCTCATGTTTGGTACCGAAGTGATTGTGATCGACCCCGAGCGCGAATACGAGTACCTCGCGGAAGCGACTGGTGGACGATTCTTCAATATTTCACTGTCTTCATCACACCACATCAATCCGTTTGACTTGCCAAAACCTTTGGATGATGAAAATCCAGAGGACGTTCTTCGCTCACACGTTATTGAACTGATCGGCCTGTTCCGTCTCATGCTGGGTGGCCTCTCGCCAGAAGAAGAAACTATTGTAGATCAAGCTATTAACGAAACGTACGCCCTGAAAGACATTTCTGGAAACAGCGATTTTTCCGAGCTGGAACCACCTTTGCTTTCAGATTTCGAAATGGTGTTGGCCGGAATGGAGGGAAGCAATTCTTTGATTTCTCGACTACAAAAATATTCATCCGGTACCTGGTCCGGTTTTATGAACCAACCAACCAATGTCGACATCAACCAGAAGTTCGTCGTCTTTTCATTGCGCGACATGGAAGACGAGTTGAAAACAATCGCCATGTACATCATCACCAACCACATCTGGAGTGCCATTCGTCGTCGCCTTCAGAAGCGTCTTTTAGTAATTGACGAAGCGTGGTGGATGATGAAAAGCGAAGATACCGCTTCGTTCCTTTTCATGCTCGCTAAACGCGGTCGCAAATACTATCTTGGCCTTTCCACAATCACACAGGACGTGGACGATTTCCTTCGTTCACCGTTTGGTGTACCAATGATCACCAACTCATCTCTTCAACTGCTTATGAAGCAATCGCCAACCGCGATTGATAATATCCAGAGCACCTTTAATCTAACTGATGAAGAGAAATTTCTTCTACTTGAATCAAATGTGGGGGAGGGGATCTTCTTTGCCGGCTTAAAACATGTAGCTATTAAAGTGATTGCTTCTTATACCGAAGACCAAATCATCACCTCCGACCCGTCGCAGATTCTCGAGATCAAAAAAGCTCGCGAGGAACTCCGAGCTCAGAGACAATAAGCCGAAAGTCAAAAGTAGAGATAATTTGTGAAAGCGAGAAAGCTTATTTGGGTTGAAACTCCCACGTAGGATTCTTTCGACTTTTGACTTTAAACTTTCGACTGTCTACGCGTGGTACGATATTAGTACATGGTTAACCCCTTGAAGGCGACCAAAATAATGACGACCTCCTACATGATCATGGCGGGAGCGGTTTCCATATATGTGGTTCAGCTTGGTATGTACGTGCTCGGTATAGTCTCATTTGGAATTGAGGCGATGCCAATAGCAGGATGGGTCTTTCCCGGTCAGAGTATAGCCATGGCTTCCTATGCAGTAATACTGGTGGTTGGTTTTATAACCATGTTCGGAGCCGCATTTGTTTATGTACTACGCGGAATCGACTGCTTTAGTGGCTGGAAAGGCATCGCTTTTGTGATTTCACTGGCCTGCTATATGACCATTTTTGTGAACGTGTTTCCGTGGGTTTTTTTGTGGGTAGCGACCGTTATTTACGACCAGGAATAATAGGTTGGGATCTTTAGCTGTGCACTAGAGGCACAGCGAAGAAGTGTGCGCATGCTATCCTATTTAATATAGTATGAGTCATCATATTGGTACCGTTTTGTTATGGGCGTTCTTTATCGGAGCGCTTTCTACTGTTCCTGCCACCGCGATGGCACAGTTTGGCGGCTTGATACCGGAAGATTCGATATCGCTGACCACGATGCCACAATTTCCCGGTCCTGGAGAATCTGTCAAAATCAGTCTCAATGACTACACAATGGATACGGTCGGCTCATCCGTCTCTTGGTCTATAAACGGGGTAGAAAATACCGGTTTTGCCAACTCACGCTCGATCACCATCACAGCCGGAGATATTGGAGTGAACACTACCGTCCGAGTCGCACTTCGTCTGCGCAGTGGTGTAACCATGACCGCTACTCATACGATCACACCGGTCCAGATAGACCTAATTATAGAAGGAAATACGCTCACCCCAGCTTTCTATGCCGGACGTGCTCTTCCTTCTAACCAAACTGGTGTCCGTGCAACCGCACTTGTGCACACTGCCGCCGGCAGTGACTCCTCACTCTATAGTTACTTATGGCACATTAACGGCACTGTTCACGAGGGAGGAAGCGTGCGGGGCCGCAACAGTATTATCTTTAGTAGCCAATACAACCAAAGTCCAACCATTTCAGTGGACGTGATGAATAGTCAAGGCACTGTGATCGGCAGTCAGTCACTCTCAGTGCCGATGGCCAACCCGGAATTGCATTTTTACACCAACAATCCTCTGCGCGGTCTCTCCAAACGAGCCATGGAAGATCCGTTCATTTTAGTTGGTAACGAAGTGACGGTACGCGCCGAACCATACTTTGTTGGTCGCGACATCCTTTCAGCTAATCCACTTATGGACTGGCGCCTCAATCGCTCTGCGGTCTCGGGGGAGGCGGGCAACCCGCAAGAGATCACCCTACGAAGGCAAGGCGAACAAGGAAATTTTTCGCTCTCTTTCCATATCCGTAATCTGCAAAATCTACTTCAAGGAGTAGAAAGAGCGGTACGTATTACTTTCTGATCATTTATGAAAAAACTACTCATCATCACACTGCTCACACTTCCAATCACACTGGCTTTGGCTCAAGAGCAGGCTGGGTATACGCCGATGGTAGGTCTGCCAGGCATCGGTGATGGTGACCAGTTAAGTACACAAGAGTACATCAATGCTTTGTACATTCTATCAATTAGTCTCGCCGCCTTTTTGGCGGTCATTAAGCTGATCCTAGCTGGTGTAAAGTACGTGCTTTCAGACGTAGTAACCGACAAAGGGCAGGCAAAGAAAGACATTCGCACCTCATTACTTGGTCTCGCTCTAGTTTTAGGCGCAGTTATCCTTCTTAATACCATCAATCCGCAACTGACTAATTTGCAAATTTTCCGCAACGCTCCGTCGTTTAAGATACAGTTGGAGAGACACCAGCTTCCTGAAATTAGTTGTAGGGATGTAAATGTTGATTGTGAATGTCCTGATTGTGAATTCGTGAAATCTTCTGTATCTACTACGACAGACCCTCGCCGTTGCGGCACTTGCGTACCAAAATCCTTAATACCTATTACACCCCCAAGTCCGGAAGAAGGTACCGGTGATACCGAAGACGGTCTAGGTAAGGTAGTGCGCTTAACTGGCGGCAGCGCTGAAATGAACCAAGTTATAAATGCGGAAGTAGAAAATGGTAGGAAAATATTATCGAGAAGTTACACTTATCAAATACAGAATGGTAACACTGAAAGAAATAACAACATCACTGATTGTAGAAACAGTGGTGGTAGTTATTATCAAGTATTCCTATCCGGCACCTCTGAACGCTTTGTCTGTTACCAATAATTTATGAAAAAGCCACTTCTTATAACCATCGCCGTCACTATCGTAGTCCTTTTACTTGGAGTCTGGGCATATCTGATGATGTTTGGCAGTCCGAGTACGCCCAACGAAGTCTTCACTAATCTTGGTACCCTGACTCCAAATAGGCCGTCACCAATCGGACCGAGTGAGACTCCGTCTACAGAAACCCCAAACACGGTAGTGAACGTTTCCGGAGGCGGTCTGCGCCAACTCACCACCAGACCGGTAGCTGGTGCGACCGTTGCCTCTACCACTGCCGGATGGGTCGCTCGCTATGCCGAGCGAGGAACCGGGCATATCTACGACATCAATCTGGAAACGGGTCTTGAGACACAAGTGTCGCTCACTACCGTTCCGCGCGTAGTCGAAGCTTCATTTTCTCCATCCGGAGCCAGCGTCGCTCTCACTGCCTACCTAAACTACGATAGTGAAGTGACGGTCGGCACCTTAACCGGAGACAACTCCATCACTATCGTTTCTCTACCGCCAAACGCTCGTAATGCCGCCTTTAACACCGAGCAGGAGGTTTTTTACACCGTCACCAACCAATCAGGGACCAGTGGCTACGGGCACAATATTTCCACCCTTACGCGCCGTACACTCTTCTCAACTCCGATCGAGAACCTCACTATGCGCTGGGGAAGTGCTCTAGACCGCATCTACGCCCTCACGAAGCCGGCCGCCTCACTACCAGGATATAGCTATTATATTCAGGGTGGATTATTGCGCACCCTAGGAAAAGGAGCACCCGGGCTGACTTTCTTCAGCAATGATGCCTCACACATAAGGACTTTTATTGAGAACGGTACGTTTTCGTCTTACCACGTTGATGCTGACTCCGGAGAAGAAAGTAAGATGGCCATTCCAATGCTGGCTGAAAAATGCACCTTCGACACCGTTGATGCTGATTATCTATGGTGCGCATCTCCACTTGAAACAGTCAGCACTTCATACCTTGAAGATTGGTATAAAGGGGTTCGTAATTCGGAAGACATGCTTTGGTTGGTCAACGTAGGGGCACAAAACGCCGTCCTTTCTCTTGATCTGCGTGAAGAAGCGGGACGGGTGATTGATGTCACAAACCTCTTTATGAGTCCGGTCGGTGACAGACTACTGTTTGTGAACAAGGTAGACGATACCCTTTGGGCCTACGACATTTAGAGCAAGTCCAAAATCTCCTAATACTTTGTTGCGCGGCGGTAATTTGACGCTCACCTTACCAACAAGTAAGGCTCGCCCCAAATTCCTTGCGCGCCTCGTCTTAGAAGATTTTTTTCATGCTCTGAGAGTTATAAATCGGGACATTGGCTGAACTATATCCTCTGCCCAACCTAACCCTAAGACTTTACGGTTTCAGTTTCAAGGTTAGTAGCTGGTTTTCTATGCCGACGTACAATGAATTCTTGGATGATTCCCATGGTGTTGCTGGCCACGAAATAGAGCGCAATCGCAGAAGCCAGTGTATAGGAAATAAACGTAATCACGATCGGAAGCACATAGAGCATCTGCATCTGCATATTGCGAGCAAATTCGGCTTTAAAACCGCCTTCTCCGTCGGGTTTTGTCAGTTTAGGAAGGGAAAGTTTCACTTGAATGAACTGGGTGGCTCCAGCTAACAGAGCTAGGGGTAGACTTCGAGCCGTAATATCATACATTCCCGCCAACAACATACTTACCACATCGGGGCTCGGTATAAAAAAGTACAACAGGTCGGTGTTGATGTCCGGCAGGGGCACGCCGCCGCCATTGTTCACTGCAAAATAAAGTGAAATAAATATCGGACTTTGAATAAATAAAAGCAGAATCGTAATCAGTGGATTAACGCCGGCTTCTTTATACAAAGCCATCATTGCTCGCGCCTGCTCCTGCCGATCGGTAATAGTTTTCTTAAGCTCGGCTAATTTCGGCTCTAGGGCCTGCATTGCCACTTGCGTCTTTACCCCTTTGATTGAAAGGGGTAAAAGAATGATTTTGACACAAACCGTGGTCGCAATAATAGCCAAACCAACATCTCCACCCGGAATCACATCAATAAAAAAAATAAGCCCATTGTAGATGGGGTCAAAAAAGAACGTGTGCCAGATAAATGAAAACATAAGTTCCACAATTTTAACCCGAAACTACCCCGATGTCGAAACTGCCTAAAAAATCAATTTTGTCACTTTATTTGGGAGAGTATTTCCAATACCTCCTGACTTCGCCTTCTCTGGGGTACTTTATTGATGGCCGGTTTGGCAACGATTATATAGACCCCTTTTAAGCTTTGATCTCGGCTCTGTCGGTAGAGAACACCGTAGATTTGACGGCGCAATCGATTACGATCAACCGCTGACTTATACACTTTTTTACCCACCACAACGGCACCATGAAAAGTATCACGAGGCGTATACACAAGGCTTAGGGTGGGGGAATTAAAACGTAGTCCAGAACGGAAAAAAAGCTCGAATTCACGCCTATTTAATCGCTCTTTCTTTGCTAACATACCTTACAGTATATACCCACAAACCCTCTTACACTTTAGGCCGTATCAAAAAAGCCCGGATTATCCGGGTTTTTTCTTTATTTGGAAGGTTTTACCGCAAGCTTGGCTCGGCCTTTGCGTCTGCGAGCCCTGATTACGGCCGCACCGGAATTGGTGCTCATACGCACCAAAAAGCCGTGGGTGGTAGCCCTTTTTCGTTTACTCGGCTGATAGGTTCTTTTGCTCATAAGTCAGGCCACTATACAGGAAAGACAAAAAACTTCAACCCAGCACCACTCTTACTAACAAGCTGGAATTTACAATCCAACCCTAAGGTTAGCAACTCGACAGTCCTAAAAGCTGTCGGCGGTGTGGAGTGTAAAAGTGGTGCTGGGTTATACACAGGATATACACAGGATATGGTAGTTGCAAAAATTAAAGGCTCAAACAGCAACAGATTTTGAAACTAGTTTACAGTTCAACGGAGACGAGTATAATTTTGAAACTGCTGATAGAAAGTTTGCTATGAATCCTCCTTCTCATTTGACAACAAACAATATTCTTCATACTGAACAAATTGATGTGAAGAAATTATGGGATGATGTGTTAGTAACAATCGAACTGTCGATAACACCAGCCAACTTTAAAACGTGGTTCCGAGACACACATATTGTCTCTCTAGAAGATGGGACAGCAACTATTGGGGTACCAAGTGTTTTTGTAAGAGATTGGCTGGCCGACAAATTCCAGGCCATGATCCTTAAAACACTACGTGACCTTACCACCTATGTTCGTAGCGTTGATTATGTAGTCGTTCAGCGTAACGAACGCCGCAGTGACACCAACCGATCGCAGACTGTCAATGCCGCCTTACCGCTTGAAGAGTACTATATAAACAAAAACGACAATCTAAACCCCCGCTACTCCTTCAATTCTTTCGTAGTGGGGCCTTTTAATGCACTCGCTCACGCCGCCGCTAAGACAGTCAGTGAAAAACCCGGCATTGCCTACAATCCACTGTTCATTTATGGCAAAACCGGTCACGGAAAAACCCACCTTATACAAGCGGTAGGGAATCATCTTAAGCGCTGCGGTAAAAAAGTCTTCTATTTCACCAGCGAACGCTTCGCGGTTGACTACTTTAATAGTCTCCAAAGTGGAACAGCTAATAGTTTCAAAGACAAATACCGTCAGTACGATGTCTTAATCATGGATGACGTCCAATTTTTAGCCAATAAAGAGAAAACTCAGGAGGAACTATTCCATCTTTTTAATTCATTGCACGACAACAACAAACAAATCGTCTTCTCTAGCGATACTCACCCCGCATTATTGTCTGGCCTTGAAGACCGTCTGCGATCACGATTCTCACAAGGAATGATTGTGGACATACCCGCGCCCGATATGGAGTCTAGAGCGGCTATTTTACGCGCCAAGGCGGCTCAAAATGCCATCGTGTTAATGGATGAGGTGATAAGCCACTTAGCAACCACTATTGAGGGGAATATCAGGGAATTGGAGGGGGCGCTTAACACCATTATGTGTCAGTCTCAACTCCTCGGTCGCTCACTCACTCTTGATGAAGTGCGTGTAATAATAAAAAACAGTACTCGACCACGAAAAACCTTAGCTGTGTCTGATGTGGTAGAAAAGATAGCTCGTTACTACGAGATAGATCCTGCCTCGATTTATGAAAAAACGCGTCGTAAGGAAATAGTTCGACCTCGCCAGCTGATTATGTACATACTGCGAGAAGATTTTATGGTGTCGTATCCAGCCATTGGTAGTAAATTGGGTGGGCGAGACCACACCACCGTTATCCACTCCTGTGAAAAAATAAAAAATGATCTTAAGAAGAATCCTGAGCTTGAGGATGAAATATCTCAAATCAGAATGCTTCTTAAATGAAGTTGATTGTTCTTGTAGAACGTAGATAGTAAGGAGGGGATAGGTTGTGTATATCGCCTCGAGATATACAGCGGTTCGTCTAAAGAGTAAAGTTGTTCTTATATAAAAAACGCCTATACTATCTTTAT
>CAZSDR010000026.1:0-3297 GCA_964605695.1 uncultured Candidatus Saccharibacteria bacterium
TGATTGCAGGTAAGGACCGAGGGAAGACCGGAGCTGTTGTTCGTGCGTTTCCTCTTTCCGAACAAGTGGTGGTGGAAGGAATCAATAAAGTGACTAAGCACCAGAAAAGCCGTCGTACACGTTCACAAGGACAGGTGATAGAGAAAAGTATGCCGATTCATGTCTCAAATGTGTCGCTGGTTGAGAACGGTAAGCCGGTTCGGGCTGGTTATAAAATTGAGGAGAAGGACGGAAAGCGTACAAAAGTGCGTATCGCACGTTCTTCTGGTAAGACAATATAAATATGGCAACCACACAACCGACAATGAAAGAGAAAATGCGCGGCTCATTTGAGGCGCTTAAGTCCGTTTTTAATTATAAGAACGTCATGCAAGCACCGCGTATCGAAAAAGTCGTGGTCGCGACTGGTACTGGTCGTATCGACGATAAGAATAAGCTTGAGTTAATCCAGAATCGATTGGCGGAGATTACTGGCCAGAAGGTGTCACCGCGCCCAGCAAAGCAATCGATTGCTTCCTTTAAGCTCCGCGAAGGTGAGATTATTGGCTATCAAGTGACTTTGCGTGGTGCTCAGATGGAGAGTTTTCTTGATAAGCTCATCAATATTGCTTTGCCGCAGACTCGCGACTTCCGTGGTCTTAAGCCGACTGCTATCGATGAGATGGGCAACATGACTATCGGCATTCCTGAGCACACCATCTTTCCAGAGACCGTCGATGAAGAAATCCGCGATGTGTTTGGTTTGGCGATCACTATTGTTACGACCGCAAAGACCAAGGCCGAAGCTGAAGCGCTTTTGCGCCACATCGGACTGCCGCTCATGACCACTGAAGAAGCTGAGAAGCGTACAGTTAGCCGGAAAAAGTAATCGCTTTAGATTTTGATTCAAAGCAAACGGCCGGAACCCTTTGGGTTCCGGCCGTTTGCTTTTTCCAAGCTTTCTGGTAGAGTACTGGCCACTGCGATCGGGTAACCGGTTGGAGAAGACTCGCCCGTAACAAGGCTGGTCGGATTATTAAGGGTCAAGTCAGGGCATCTCTCTGATACTGTCCCACTTTTAAGCAAAAAACAGTGGCACGAAAGTCAATTCTTCTGCGCGCTTTGCGCATACCAAAGTTCAAATCACGTGTGGTGCGCCGTTGCAACCAGTGTGGTCGCAAGCGCGGCTATATGCGCGATTTTGATCTTTGTCGTATTTGCTTCCGAGAGGGAGCCAATGAGGGAACTATACCAGGTATTAAGAAATCATCATGGTAAGCGATACAGTCGGCGATTTCATCATCCAGCTTAAAAATGGCGGTATGGCCAGTAAGGATACTGTCGTACTTCCGTATTCAAAGCTGAAGCACGCGATTGCGGACAAACTTGTGGAGTCCGGTTACATTGCCTCTGCCGAGAAGCAAAGTAAGAAAACCGGCGCTTCTCTCATTGTTACTCTTAAGTACAATAACAAAGAGCATCACATTCGTGGTGTGAAGCGAGTGTCCAAACCAGGTCGACGCCTCTACATCAAGGCAGCAGAAATTTATCCGGTCAAGTTTGGTAAAGGACACATGATTCTGTCGACACCAGCCGGCATCCTCACAGGTGAGGAAGCTCGCAAGCAGTCTATTGGTGGCGAACAGCTCTTTATCATTTGGTAATGACATTCATATGAGCCGATTAGGAAAACAACCAATTAATTTGCCTTCTGGTGTGAGTGCTACCATTGATAGTGGCGTATTGACTATGACCGGACCAAAAGGTTCTCTGACAATGTCAGTGAAACCCGTTGTCACTGTTTCAATTGAAGGTTCTACCGTCACGTTTACACCGAATAAGGAAACTATTGAAGCCCGAGCGCTGTGGGGAACGTATTCTTCACTCGCACTTAATATGGTAGAAGGTGTCACGAAAGGATTCACACGTATTCTTGAACTGGAAGGAGTGGGTTATCGTGCCGATGTGCAAGGTCAAAAGTTGACATTGAGTCTGGGATTCTCACACCCAGTAGTCATGACTGTCCCTGAAGGGATTACTGCCAGCGTAGAAAAAAACGCAATTACGCTTACGGGTATAGACAATCACCTTATCGGTCAGTTTGCCGCTAATGTGCGCAAGGTTCGACCACCGGAACCGTACAAGGGTAAGGGTATCCGATATCAGGGCGAACATATTATTCGCAAACAAGGTAAGAAAGCAGTGTAGGCGTATGAAAAAGACACAGCAAAAACTAGCTACACGTACTCGTCGTCATGCACGTATCAGAGCACGGATTGTTGGCACAGAAGAAAAGCCGAGACTGGCTGTATTTCGCAGTAATACTGCGGTCTATGCTCAGCTCATTGACGACGTGTCCGGGCGTACATTCGCCGCTGCTGATTCAAGGAAAGTAAAAGCGGACACCCCACTTTTACGCAGTTCTGAAGTTGGTCAAGAGATCGCCAAACAAGCGCAGAAGAAAGGAATTACATCGGTAGTCTTTGATCGTGGTGGATTCCAATACACTGGCGTTGTGAAGGCGGTAGCTGAAGGCGCTCGTGCCGGAGGTTTGAAGTTTTAATGGGGAATAGATAATCATTGTATGAGTACAGACAATAAGCAGGAAGCTATAATTGGGGAAGATGTGTCATCTGACCTAGATCAGGAAGCAGTCGCTTCCGCCGATGCACCCGCTTTGGCCGAAGGAGAAGCAGATTCTGCTTCACGCGGTCGTGGTGCACGCGATAACGCTGATCGGCGTAATCCACGTCGTCCACGTCGCGGCGGCCGCCGCGAGGAGAGGCCTCGTCAGGAGTTTGATCAAAAGATCATCAGTATTCGCCGCGTCACTCGCGTGATGGCCGGCGGCCGCCGTTTCTCTTTCTCTGTGGCGATGGTTCTTGGAGATAAGAAGGGTCGGGTTGGTGTGGGTATTGGTAAAGCGGGCGATACTCAGCTTGCTATCGAGAAAGCAATGCGCGATGCAAAGAAAAACATGATCACTGTTCCAATGAACAAGGATAGTCATATTCCGCACGATGTTCATACAAAATATGCTTCAAGCGAAGTGATGATCATGCCGGCACCCGGTCGCGGAATAGTAGCTGGTTCTTCAGTGCGCACCGTTCTTGAACTTGCTGGCGTTAAAGATGTAACCGCTAAGATCTTTTCCCGTTCAAAAAACAAGCTCAACAATGCCCGCGCTTCTATAGAAGCCCTTAAGCAATTAAAAGCCTAATTCATTCCTATGCAGTTACACGAACTAAAACCAACTACAGCTCGCAAGACCGCCAAGCGGATTGGTCGTGGTGGTAAGCGCGGTAAGACTTCTGGTAA
>CAZSDR010000026.1:3397-8280 GCA_964605695.1 uncultured Candidatus Saccharibacteria bacterium
TATCAGCCAGCGTTCAGTCTCAAGTTGAAGCGGCGGGTGGTACCGTAAAGCTCTAAGTGAGGTATACTAAGGCCGACTTTCTATGGAATCTCTTCTGCGTAAACTAAAAATAATGGTGACGGACCGCGCGATTCGTAACCGCGTACTCTTTGTTTTGGGTGCGTTGGTTGTGTTTCGGGCGTTGGCCTCAATACCAATTCCTGGAGTCGATCACGGAGTCTTGGCTCAGTTTTTCAGCAACAACCAATTCCTTGGTCTTCTCAATATTTTCTCCGGCGGTGGCTTAGCAAATCTTTCCATCGTTATGCTCGGTGTCGGGCCATATATTACTGCATCCATTATTATGCAGTTGCTGACAGTGATGTCTCCTAAGATCAAGTCACTCAATACAGAAGAAGGGGAAGCAGGCCGGGCTAAGTTTATGCAGTATGGTCGCTTATTGGCATTGCCATTTGCGATTCTCCAGGGCTTTGGTTTCCTTACCTTGCTCCAGAGTCAGGGTGTAATCGTTGGCTTGTCCACCTTTGATTTTATTGTGAACGTCATCCTTATCGTGGCTGGCTCTATGCTCTTGATGTGGATCGGAGAATTGGTCACCGAGTTTGGAATTGGTAACGGTGTCTCGATCATTATCTTTGCGGGTATCGTGGCCACCTTGCCGCAAACAGTCAGTCAGCTTATCTTCTCACTCGACGCGTCACAGCTTCCGCTCTATGTCGGCTTTGCATTTGTTGCTCTTGCTGCTACGTACGCGGTGGTGGTAATGACTGAGGCTGAACGACCAGTACCAATAACCTATGCTAAGCAGGTGCGTGGCACCAAGACGTATGGTGGTAGCCAATCATACCTACCACTGCGACTGAATCAGGCCGGAGTGATTCCTATTATCTTCGCCCTTTCTATCCTGCTCATGCCTCAGATGGTACTCAATATTCTCTCTGCCTTTAGTTTACCGTGGGTACCCAGCGCAATTGCGACTGTGAATTCCTTGATGGCTAACCAATACCTCTATGGTGGAGTCTATTTCGTCTTGGTCTTTGCGTTTGCTTTCTTCTACACCGCTGTTACCTTTGATCCTGACCAGATAGCTAAGAATCTTCAGCGCAATGGTGCGTTTGTGCCTGGTATTCGCCCTGGCGGTAACACCTCCGAATATCTTGGCAATCTCATCACTCGATTGACCTTGGTGGGTGCGACGTTCTTGGCTTTGGTAGCGGTGTTGCCAGTTGGCCTGCAGGTGATAACCGGAGTGACAGCACTGGCAATCGGAGGTACTGCGCTTTTGATCGTGGTGTCAGTTGTTCTCGATCTAATCCGTCGTATCGACGCACAAGTTTCTCTCAGGGAGTATTAAAATTTTCTAATACTTCGTTAAACTGCGAAAAAAGACCCTCTCTGGACACACTCGTCCCGTTCGGGTCTTTTTTCTTGTCCGCCTCGTCTTAGGAAATTTTTCTAACTCCCTGAACACCAACGGAATCATACATAAGCACAGTCTCGCGACTCTGTTGCAAATACA
Source organism: uncultured Candidatus Saccharibacteria bacterium (assembly GCA_964605695.1). GTDB lineage: Bacteria > Patescibacteriota > Minisyncoccia > Phycocordibacterales > UBA918 > OLB19. Next base: position 4,917 of record CAZSDR010000026.1, read on the forward strand.
CGGTAGATTGGTACTCTAATGGGGTCATGACCGAAACTAAGCTATCTGGCCACCTGATTTTGATCGTCTCGGTCCCAGGCGGCGGCAAAAGCATCTTAATGGATCACTTGAAAGAAGCTCGGCCGCAACTTACTTACGCCACATCTTGTACTTCGCGACCGATGAGGCCTGGTGAACGCGATGGAGATAATTACTATTTCCTCACCGAAGCGGAATTTGAGGCGCGGATAGAACAGGGTGATTTTTTGGAGTGGGTAAAAATAGACGGTGGTCGTTATTATGGCACTCTCAAGTCAGAAATAATCGATAGACTAAAAAGAGGGGAGATCGTTTTGCGTGAAGTGGAGATTATGGGTGCGAAGGCTATCAAAGACATGCTTCCACCGGAAAACTTGTCGATAATCTTCATCACCGCTGGTCCTTGGGAAGATATGGCTGTTCGGATAAAAGCGCGAGCACCGATCTCTGAAGAAGAGTTGGAATATCGGCGGTTGCGGTATGAAAAAGAGACTCCATTTGCTGCCGAGGCTGACTATGTGCTTGAGAATAAAAATGGTGAATTGGAAGATGCAAAACTACGCATGGTAGCATTGGTGGACAGAATTATTGATGCCAAAAGATAGTAAATTTATGACAGAACCATTCACCATTATTTTCATCGGGCCGCAGGGGAGCGGTAAGGGAACGCAGATTGAGAAGTTAGATGCGGTGCTCTCAAAAAAGGATCCAACCAACCGGGTTGTCGATATCCAGACGGGGCGGCGTTTTCGGGCTTTGGCGGCTAAAGGCGAAGGGTATACCGAAAAAAGCGTCTCCAGTACCCTCAATAGCGGCGTATTGCAACCACTCTTTCTTTCGGTCGTGCTCTGGGGAGATGCGATGCGTGAGCATATGGATGAGACCCGTCATCTCTTGATTGATGGTTTCCCCCGCACCGTCGACGAAGCGCGAGTACTTGAGAGTGCGCTCTCGTTTTATAAGCGTTCTCACATACATATTGTCAATCTGGAGGTTCCAGAAGATGTTGTGCGAGAACGTATGCTTGGTCGTGCTCGAGAGGATGATACTCATGAATCTATTGAAGCGCGCTTAAAATGGTATCGAGAAGAGACACTGCCGGTTTTGGAATATTATCGAGGACGACCGAGGACAGACGTGCATGACATTGCCGGTACTGACACCATCGAAAACGTACACGAAGAAATAGTGAAAAATCTCAATCTTTCTTAATTAAATGATCACCATCAAGACAGCCGAGGATATACAAATACTGCGAGAGGGCGGGAAGATTTTGGCGCGCATGCTTAATGAGCTTGAGAAGTTGGCTATACCAGGAAACACAACACTCGATATAGACGATCGCGCTATGGAATTAATAGAAGAGTACGGTGTTGAACCTATGATACTTGGCTACAAAGCCAAGTTTGCGCCGCGACCGTATCCAGCGGCGACCTGCGTTTCCATCAATGACGTCGTGGTGCATGGCATACCAAATGAAGCGCCAATTGAGATTGAAGATGGTGATATTGTCTCCATTGATTTGGTAATCGGTTACAAAGGATTGGTTCTTGATTCAGCGCGTACCGTGGCCGCCGGTGCGATCAGTAACGATGCACAGGCACTTATCGATATCACCAAGAAAGCGCTTTCGGCGGGGATTGATGCGGCGCGTCCTGGCGCCCGTGTCTCCGCCATCGGTGCCGCCATCGAAAAAGTTGTTCCGAAAAAGTTTGGCATCATTGAGGCTTTCTGTGGTCATGGTGTTGGGTACGCGCTTCATGAGGAGCCGATTGTCCCGAACTTCGTCATGAAAGGCGCTAGCCCAGAATTAAAACCCGGAATGGTCTTGGCTATTGAACCCATGATCACTCTTGGTGGTATTGAGATTGAAATTCTTGAAGACGGTTATACGGCAGTGACCAAAGACGGCTCCCTCGCGGCTCATATGGAGCATACAGTCCTTATCACCGAAGAGGGGCCAGAGATATTGACCTCGCTCTAATTTTCCTTGCTCAAAACAAAAAATACGTTATACTGCGCGCATATTTTTCATATTTTATGGCTAAACAACCACATCAAGAACGTTCACTTGTCCTCCTTAAGCCTGATACCGTCCAGCGCAGTCTGATCGGTGAGGTGGTTAAGCGTTTTGAGCAGACTGGGCTCAAGATTTCTGCGATGAAAATGATCGTTCCGACTGAAGCTCAACTTATCTCACACTATAATAAGTCTGATGAGTGGTACGAAAGGAAAGGCAAGAATGTAGTCGAAGATCTAAAAGCCCAAGGGAAAGAAATCACCAAAGAGCCGATTGAGTATGGAAAGGATATTATCCGCACGATCGTGCATTACATGACGGCAGCGCCGGTTGTGGCTATGGTTCTTGAAGGTAATCAAGCTTGTGCGGTCGTAACAAAGGTGGTGGGAACTACCGAACCGTCCACTTCTGACGTTGGTACTATTCGCGGAGACTACACAGTGGATTCCTACTCACACGCTACGTATGAGAATCGTGCGGTTCGCAACTTGGTCCATCAGTCCGAATCACCTGAGGAAGCTGAGCGCGAGATTGCTATCTGGTTTAAAGACGAAGAGATTATGCGCTATACGACCGCTCAGGAGCGCATCATGTACGACGTAAACTTTGACGGGGAGGGGGAGTAAGGTTGAAATGAAAAACGCCCGGGAGGGCGTTTTCATTTGGGTCAGGGTCAGGATCGAACCTTACAGGTTCAGTACCCCAATTGGCTATTTTGTATTGTTTCACTCACAAAATAGCTCAATCGGACTTCGATTCCTTAGGCTCATTGAAAAAGCCCAGACATGAAGTCTGGACTTTTTCAACGAGTGCTCTCACCAGGAATCGAACCTGGATTACAGGTACCGCAAACCTGCGTTCTATCCATTAAACTATGAGAGCAAGTGTCGCCCAGTCTACCTTAAAAACCAAAAAATTCCAGTATTTTATTTGAAAACGGCTCCTCCAAAAATTCCTCCTTTAAGCGGCCGCGCAACAGGGCTTCTATATCGTCCACCGCTTCTTCGGGCAAAGGCATCAGTATTAAGGGCATAAAGAAACGTTCTGACTTAATGAGCAATAAGGGGTCGTCGTTCCGATCTTCATCGATGTGGTACGACTCAAGAGTATTGAAAGGATAGATTGTGGTACCGACTTTGATACAGCGAGCATTGACGGCGTATGAAATCGTCTTTGGTTCTCGGTTGGCCACAAACGCAGTGATGCCGCCACCAAGTAATATCAAAAGTGTCAGAAGGAAATTCCCAAAGAACAAAGCGGCGCCGGCGGCGGCGATAGTAATGATGGCCAAAGCCCAAAACCAATCACCGCTTTTAATGTCATGAT
>CAZSDR010000027.1:0-3313 GCA_964605695.1 uncultured Candidatus Saccharibacteria bacterium
GAACCCCAATACCCAGGACCAAAACCTGGTGTCCTACCATTAGACGAACCGGCAAGTGGAGATAGTTATAGCACAAATTTGTTTTAGAATCTTCCCCACCCCTTAGCTACCACAATTCCACCACCGGATAGAGGGCGCTGTAGGTGTCGGTCCAAAAAATCGGCTTAAAATCGGAAAGCGGTGGCATTCGGACTAATTCCGGGACATCAAAAACTCCTTCCTTTTTGCCAAGCAACGCCCAGTAAGAAGATAGGGCGTACTGTGGATTGGTAAAGTCGAAGTGATGGCGACCGGCTAAATCATTGGCAATCGCCAACCCAGACACTACCCCACTTAAATCAAGGTAGCGACTCGAGATATGAATAGCAATAATGCCGTCGTCAGTCAGCAATTCTTTATACAACGCTACCGCCTCGGCCGTCATCAGATGAACTGGAACCATATCATCAGCATAGGCATCGATCACAATCAAATCATATTTCCCTCGCTCTCCCCGATTGTATTCCGCTTCCAAAAGTAACCGAGCATCACCCAGCTGAACTGCAGCTTGCGGACAACGCTCAAGATAAGTGAAATGCTCTCTTGCTAAATCGATCACTTCGGGATCGATCTCAAAAAAATCAAAGTTGTCTCCTTCTTGGCAATAAGCGGCCAGCGTACCGACCCCCAGACCAGCTAGAGCAACCTTGAGTGGAGTATCCGTATCTCTACGCAAAGCTGTAATAGCCCGACCAACACCTGAAGAGGGACCGTAATACGCGATCGGCACACCAGCTAATTCCGCGCTTAAAAACTGTGAACCGTGATTGGTTGTACCATGAATCAAAGAACGTCTCGCGCCAAATTCGTCAGACGTCCGTTCGTAGACTGCTTTATAACCGAAGAAGTTTCTTTCAATGGCGATCAAATCTCTGGTTTTTCCGTACAACTCGCCTCCTAAACTTCCGATCACCAGCAATACCAGACACCAGAAAATAACTCGTGGTCGAAACGAGAACCGTTGCTCTTTAGGCGCAAGATTGTACAAGAGAAGATAACCACCAATAATTGAAGTGGCCGAAATAATGATGAAAAATTCAAGCGGAACTGGGAGTATAAATAAAGATGAGACCAAAACAAGAGTACTGCCGAAAATACCTCCAAAAGACAAAGCTAGATAGAACTGTGTTAGATAGTTAGTGATTGGACGTGAATGATATAAAATCTCGTGGCACAGATGACAGACTGAAAAAAGTGCAGCGAATACCAAAACCAAAGAAATAGAAATCGGTGCTTTGCCGATAAACAACACCACTAATGTAGTCGTGGTTGTAATGACTACAAGAGCATAGGTCAAGAAATGCGGCAGACGAGCCCCGCCCCGAAAAGAAACCATGAAGCTCAAGAGATACAAAACCAAGGGCACGATCCACAAAAAAGGTATCGGGGCAATGTAACCGGAGATGTAGCTGGTGGCGGTAACCATAGCGGCTACCGGCACTGAGGCTAAGGCCATCCAGACAAAGAATTGTTTACGCGACGGTGGCGGCAAAACAGGCGTGGTTAAAGCCGCGCCCGCCTTAGTGCCGGCACGTACCACCACAACCATCACAGCCGCTAATAATCCGACATAGAGCCAAAAACCTAAACTCCACAGACTTCCCTGTTCGTAGGTCGAAAAAAAAGGTTCGAACACAAACGGATAAGACAGAAGTCCACACAGAGACCCGGCGTTAGAGATCGCGTACAGAGAAAATGGTTCACGTCTAGTGGTAGCACCATACCAGTACTGCAAAAGAGAGCTGGTCGAAGACAACAACACAAACGGAAGACCAATCGAGAGAGCTAGCGTGACACACACCACCAGTGCCGGCCCATCAAACGATAGAACTGGAACCTGTTCCAGCAACGGCGTAATGGCCGATGGCCAATCGCCCGCGTGGCGCCACAGTAATACTCCGGAAGACAAAAGAACACAGACGTGGGTCACCACAGCAACCAAGCGCGGGCAGACGGAAAGGAGGAGTGCATACAGATATCCAACCGCGAGTGCCACCATAAAAAAGAACATGGCAGTAATCCATATTGCCGCACTGCCTCCAAACCAAGGCAATATATGTTTTCCCAACAGTGGTTGTACTGCAAACAACAAAAAAGAGCTTAGAAATACGGTCGTGGCATACAGTAAGTAATCAAGGCGGAAAGTCATGCAAAGTATTCAGTTCGGTATTGTTATCTTTGATTGGAGCGCGAAGAATAGGCAGCTTTTATGAAAGCCGTAAACAGTGGATGTGGACGCAATGGACGCGCTTGCAGTTCCGGATGGAACTGTACTCCAACGAAAAATGGATGCTTGGCTACCGGAAGTTCCATAATTTCCATCAAGCGTCCATCCGGAGACACTCCGGAAAAACGTAACCCGGCTTTTGTGAGCTCCGGCACATACTCAAAATTCACTTCAAATCTATGCCTGTGTCTTTCAGTCACTTCTCTCGCCTTATACGCCTTGGCGGCCACACTATCTTTCTCTAACTGAGCAACATACTGTCCCAGGCGCATAGTCCCTCCCATGTCGCCTTTGGCAATTTTTTCCTTTTGTTCAGGCATCACATCCACCACAACATGCGTGGCCTCAGGCTTTATTTCCGCTGTTGAAGCATCTTTTAATTTGAGTACATTCTGCGCGAATTCCAAAACCGCCAATTGCATACCGTAACAAATACCAAAATAGGGTATTTTATGAGTACGAACATACTCAATGACCTTTAATTTTCCGAGAATTCCGGTGGTACCAAAGCCACCCGGCACCAAAACCCCATCAAATTTTTTCAATTCTGAAAGTGATTTTCCATTTTCAAAATCTACTGAGGATAGATAGGTAATCTCAGGCTTTAGATGTAATTCATAAGCCGAATATTTGATTGCTTCTAGCACAGAGATGTACACATCGGAAAGTACAAAGTCTCCGGAACTAAAGTATTTTCCTACCACCGCGATCTTAACCGTATCGGTACCGTTTTTAGACCGGGCTACAAACCGCTTCCACGCAGAAAGATCCGAGGTCTTTTTGTATGGTAACGAAAGTAATTCACACAGACGTTCAGAAAGCTGATCTTTTTCAAAATTGAGTGGGATGTCGTAGATACTCTCAACGTCCGGAGCGGAAATAACATGTTCAGGACGCACGTTACAGAAGGTAGCGATCTTCTGTTTTCTTTTTTTATCTACCGCGACCGGTCCACGAGCAATGATAATGTCGGCAAACACTCCGGCACTATTAAGCATCCGGACCGCTGTCTGTGTCGGCTTGGTCTTCATCTCGCCAATAGAGCCC
>CAZSDR010000027.1:3323-8060 GCA_964605695.1 uncultured Candidatus Saccharibacteria bacterium
ACCATCACGACCGCCACTGATTCCGGCATCTCGCTCTTCATCATGCGTACAGCCTCTAAAAAGAGTACGTTTTGGTATTCACCGACTGTGCCACCAATTTCGGTCAAGACCACATCGGCGTTCGCAAGGTCTCCAGCTTTTTTTATACGTGCAATTACTTCAAGTGGAATATCAGGCACGACTTCCACATTACGTCCTCCATAGCCAAGTGCCCGCTCTTTCTCAATCACTGATTGATAGACGCTACCGGTTGTCATGTAGTTCACCGCTGGCAAGTCTACATCGAGAAAGCGTTCGTAGTTGCCCATGTCCTGATCAGTCTCCAAACCGTCCTTAAGTACGAATACTTCACCATGCTCGGTTGGATTCATCGTACCAGCATCCACATTTATATATGGATCGATCTTAAGTGCCGTTATCGCAAGACCGCGACCCTGTAAGATTTTTGCTATGGAAGAAGCGGTGATTCCTTTTCCAACCCCACTCATGACACCGCCGACGACGAAGATGTAGGTGCGTTTTTTTGTCTTGCTGTTCGTTTTGGATTGCAATCGTTTCGCCATTTTTAGATCGGTTTTTTAGACGCGCAAATACCGCGCTACTGCTAAAGCGCTCGAAAGTACGCCAAGCACAATACCTGTACCGATAATTGTCAGAGAAATCCGGCTGAGATTGTCTATAAAGTATTCAAAAATATTGAACTGGAAGAATTGCTCAGTCTGCTGACCAACAGAAATCATTGCCGGATACAGAAGTAAGAGGGCCAGAAGTCCTGCCACTGCTCCATACATTACTCCCTGAAGCATAAACGGACCACGAATGAATGAATTGCTCGCCCCAACCAGGCGCATAACTGAGATTTCATCTCGAGTAGTGTAAATAACGAGTCGAATTGTATTAAAGACGATGATAATAGAAGCGAGAACCAAAACAATCATGGCTGCCAACGTGAATCTTTCGACACCGGAAATAATGGCAGAAAGACGATCAATAGCATCTTTATTTTTCAAAAAGTTTACATCTTCGATTAAAGGATTTTGTGGATCTTCAGCAGCCTGACGATCTGTCAAAAATGTATTGACCCCTTCATATTGGGATGTCTCACGAGCTCGTATAGACAAAGAAGCTCCGAACGGATTATCGCCAATCTCTTCCAGACTTCGCATCATTATTTCGTCATTACGATTGGCTTCCACAAATTGCTCCAAGGCCTTTTCTCTTGAGATATAAGTCACCTCAGCGACTTCAGGTAAGCCTTCGAGTAGAGATTGTAGGTGTAAAATCTCACTTTCAGGAGCAGACGTCACAAAATAAACATTTATATCGACACGATTCTGTATCTGTTCGAGCGAAACACCAAGTAGTGTATCTATCATCATGGAAACTCCAAACACAAAAAGAGCGACCGTCATCACAAAAATTGCAGCAATAGACACAAATGTATTGCGCCAAAACCCAACAAATCCTGCTCTTGCAATTCTTTTAAATCCGGTCCACATGATGAATCATTATATTATTAGATTTACAAAACATACCGCCCTTCTGAGTCGTCACGAACGACACGTCCATCTTCCATAGTGATCACTCGTCGGCCAAGCTCGTCGATTACACCCTTGTTGTGGGTGGTCATAATAACAGTGGTACCCAGATCGTTGATTTTCTTGAGTATTTGAACAACTTCGTAGGTAGCGATCGGGTCAAGATTTCCCGTCGGCTCATCGGCAATAATGATGTCCGGTTGATTTACAATCGCTCTCGCGATCGCCACACGTTGTTTTTCTCCACCAGAAAGCTCACCAGGAAAATTCCACGCTTTATCATCGAGGTCGACCAAAGCTAATGCTTGCGGCACATTTTCTGCTATTTCTTCATCGGAACGACTATTTGCCTCCATCGCAAAAGCGATATTTTCAAAAGCTGTCTTATTGGGGAGGAGTTTGAAATCCTGAAAGACCGTACCAATCTTGCGACGATACTTTGGAAGCATGGTCCGTGGAATACGATGCACATCGAGTGACTCAAAAAAGACCTGCCCGGAGGTTGGCTGATCTTCAGCAATCAACATTTTAAGAAGTGTGGTTTTTCCCGCCCCGGAATGCCCGACGATAGACACAAATTCCTTAGGTTCAACTTGGAATGTCACTTCTCTCAGAGCTGCCGAATTCTTATTACCGTACAACTTAGATACCTTGTCGAAGTAAATCATAAAACGAACCAGCTTATTCTACTGGAATCGTGACGAATACGCCAGCGAACGCTGGTGCAAAAACCTAGGTTCTGTACTACTGGCTTTGTTATTGAGGCCTTGTGCCGAGATAACATATCTGAATGTGTGTGCGGCGGCACACACCCTGCCAGCAAGTAGTGCCTGGTCCGCGAAGCGGCAACTGTTTAGACTTCCTCAGGAGCGTCCAAAAATAACTGTATATCTCCGCCCAAAACCGCATCAACATTACGTGATTCAACGTCTGTACGATGGTCTTTAACCAGTTGATAGGGGTGCAGTACGTACGAACGTATCTGACTACCCCATTCTATCTTGACTGATTTCTCCACCGCTAAGCCCTGGAGTTCACGCGCTCGCTGCGCTTCTTCAAATGCCAACACCTTACCAGCCAGAAGTGCTAATCCTTTTTCTCGGTTTTGCTGTTGACTGCGTTCACTAGAGACGTTGACTGACAAGTTAGTTGGTTTATGCACAATGCGAACTGCTGTCTCACGTTTATTTACGTTTTGTCCACCCGCACCACCAGAACGCGCAAAGGAAATATCTAGATCTTCTTCTTTTAGACCAGTCGCTTCGCTGACGGGTACCTCAGGAGAGACTTCAACCAGCACAAATGAGGTTTGTCGCTTATCGTTCGCATTAAAAGGTGAAATACGCACCAACCGATGAACGCCGGACTCGTTTTTGAGTGTCCCATATGCGCCTTTACCTTCGACTTCAAACACGACATTGCGATAGCCGTTGTGATCATTTTGGTTCTCATCGAGCACTCGAGAGCTCCAGCCGCGGCTGTCGGCATATTTTTGATACATCTCAAACAGCATCCGCGCAAAATCTTCAGCATCATCGCCGCCAGCGCCGGCCACGATGGTGATAACCGCATTCAGCCGATCATACTTCCCTTTTCCATCCGCGGCGTCTTTCAACTCCTGTAGCTCTTTGATCATTGCCTGTGCCGCGCGCGGATCATTCCAAAAATCCGGCTGCTGCATCGCCGCCTCTATTTCTTGTATACGTACAGTAGGGTCCTTATTTTCAGCCATAGTTGTTTATTATAACAAAATTCACTTTTCTTTTATAAGCATCTCTGCTAAGTGGCAATAATCAGATTGAGCCGGATCACAGGGGATCTTCAGGAATAAGCCGGAAGTAATATCTTTAGCAGCGGCAATGATTAATTTTTTCAATTCCTCAACTTCTTCCGGACTGATACTAAATTCTACTTCTGATACTTTCCCCTTCTTGTCTGGCTCCACAAAAGATATGACACCTTTATTGGTCAGGTAACGTTCATCACCATATAAAGACAATAGGAGTACATAAAATACCAATTGTCGTTTGTAACTCGCATCACCATCGGCATTTTTGCCGGACATGGCCATTTCTGATTTCGGCTTACCGGTCTTGTAGTCGACCACCCGCAACACCCTACCTTCTGCATCAAAATCAAGTCGATCCAGATTCCCTTTCAGGAGAATCTCTGGAAAATCTGACAAACCAGTTTCAAGAGCAACTGAAATACGAAATTCTTCTTTGGTGGTCTTGGGAAGTGTTCCGGCCATGTGAGGTACGTAGGTATACAAAGCGGTTAAACCGCGCTCTAACAGACGCGTGTACTCAGATACGCTAATAGGCAATCGCCCTAGTTCACGTTCCAGACGGACTTTTATCTCTGTATCACTTGGTAGACTGCCTGTTTGAGAGTGTTCTCGTGTCACACTTTCAAGCACACCATGGAGTGCTGTACCGAACTGAAGATACTCCGATTGAACTTCCGGCACCCGTAACAGATTGCGGTAAAAATACGTCCACGGACTTTTGAGGTAATTGTTAAGTGATGTGGCAGAAAAGCCTCGGTCTTTAAAAAGAGCTTTACAAAAGTCAGTATCAATTACAAAGTGGGGGCCCGGCTGAAGTGCCTCCATGAAACTAAAGTCAGCCTCAGCGACCGCAGTATCGCACTCTGTCAAAAATGACCGGTCTATTTCTTCAATAAGACGAGAAGGGACTCGCTCCTTACTTTCACTATTAAGTTCTGCCGAAGAAAGATAGACTCTGTGTTTGGCCCGAGTGAGAAGTACATAAAAAAGTCGTCGCTCATCATCCGCAGTATCTATAGTCTGTTCCTTGAGGCGACGCGCCAACGGAATGTGAAAAGTTTCGCGTTTTCTACCGCCACCCCACGCAGTATCAAGAAAATGCGGAGCAAAAACGTATTCGTACTCAAGTCCTTTTGCTTTATGAGCAGTGAGTACAGAAACCGCTTGAGTGTTCAGGTTTATGTACGGGGCTTCAAGCGGCAAGTTGTGAGCGCGACGCAAAGCAAACAGCTCTTTGACTGACTGCAAAGAAACTATGTTATCTTTACGCGCTAACCGCTCTATCTCGTCGTACAGCCGCCGCACCACACGCACCCCTTCAATCGGATCATGAGCAACAAGATGGTCAATCAATCCGCTTTCGGTTAAAAGATACTCAAGAACTCGGTGGGGTGGTTCAGCGACCATACG
>CAZSDR010000028.1:0-7911 GCA_964605695.1 uncultured Candidatus Saccharibacteria bacterium
GTACAATAAAAGATCATGAGGTTTTTTCAGAGGAAGAAAAAGAAACAGGTCGCATTCGAGGAAATCCTTTTGGATGCTTCAAACTTACCTGCGTTCAATCAAGGACGGTTAGAGGGCAAGATGGAATTACCGATTGCTCGGCGCAACATACTGATTGTTGGAATCATATTTTGTCTGATCGTAGTGTGGTTTTCTTTTGAGCTATTCTCTTTGCAAATGATACAGGGTTCGTATTTTAGAGAAGTGAGTGAAAAAAATATTATTGACCAGTCAGTCATTATTGCGGAACGCGGAGTCGTGTATGACCGAAACGGGGAGATGTTGGCGTGGAATTCTCAAGATCGAAACGAACGATATTCTTTCCCGATGCGTGAATATTCTGATCGCAATGGCCTTGGGCAACTGATAGGGTATGTGAGTTACCCCCAGAAAGATACTCATGGAATTTATTATCGTACCGAATATGTAGGGATCAGTGGAGCAGAAGCTTCTTTTAATGATCACCTCGCTGGCGTGAATGGTAGAAAATATATTGAGACAGATGCGTATGGTTCAGTCATAAGTGAACATGTGGTTGATTTGCCGACTGCTGGTGAATCAATCGAGTTGTCGGTAGATGCTCGAGTCTCTGAAGCGTTATACAACATCATACAGACTTCTGCAGAGACAGCCGGCTTTCGTAGTGGTGCGGGTGCCATCATGAATATAGAGACAGGGGAGATAGTTGCTATGACCAGTTTTCCTTCCTATGACCCTGAGGTGATGGCAGATGGGGACGATGTGGCCAAGATAGAAGAATATACGCGCGATGATCGATTTCCATTTCTTAATAAAGTATGGGGTGGTGTCTTTACACCAGGCTCTGTGGTTAAGCCGTTTTTGGCCTATGCGGCCTTGGTGGAAGGCATTATTAGTCCGAATAAAGAGATAGTCAGTACGGGCGAAATCGTTATTCCAAATCCATACAGCCCCAGTAACCCATCTATCTTCAGAGACTGGCGTGCACATGGAAAAATGACCATGCGAGAAGCCATTGCCTTTTCTTCCAACGTCTATTTTTATTACATCAGCGGTGGCTTTGCCGATCAGCGTGGTTTGGGTATTACGAAGATGGGGAAATATTTTGACCTATTCGGCTTCGGACAGCCGACCGGAATTTCTCTCGACACTGAGCAGTCAGGAACAGTTCCTGATCCGGAATGGAAACGGGAAGTTTTTGATGATGACTGGCGACTTGGTGATACGTACTTCACCGCCATCGGCCAATTTGGCTGGCAGGCAACGCCGATACAAATACTGCGTGCGTATGCCGCTATTGCCAACGATGGAAAGTTAGTCACTCCTCATATTGAAAAAGGTAAGGTGGCAGAGACGGTCGATCTGAATTTGGATTTAGGGCACTTGGCTGTCGTGAAAGAGGGTATGCGCATGGCAGTTGTCTATCCGGGCGGTACTGCTCGTTCGTTTGAACGAAAAGATATAGCGATTGCCGCCAAGTCTGGTACGGCTGAAATTGGCGCTGACAATGCCTTCGTTAATTCTTGGGCGGCTGGATATTTCCCGTACGAGTCACCGAAGTATGCGTTCGTGTTGATGATGGATAAGGCACCGAGGGCTAATTCGCTTGGTGCTACGCGCATTATGGGGGATTTGATAGAGTGGATGAGTATTAACACCCCCGAATATCTCGAACCTACCTAAAATCGCGATCTGCTTCGTTGCGCTTCGTAATTTAACGCTTACCTTACAACCAAGTAAGGCTCGCGCCAAATTACTCGCGCGCCTCGCATCTCATCGATTTTCGGCAGGTTCGAAATCGGGACACCGGGGACTTTTGCCGAAAGTTGACCATCAGGCAATGATGCGTATAATTACGGAAATTTAAATTTCATTATGAATGATACATACGCATATTTGACCCCTGAGAAGTTTGACGAGTTCAAGAAGGAGTTGGAGCAATTAAAGACGGTCAGACGCAAGGAGGTAGCTGAATCGCTCGAATATGCACGCAGTTTGGGCGACCTTTCGGAAAACGCTGAGTATCAGGAGGCCCGCGATATGCAGGCCGCTATTGAGGAACGTATTGCTCATCTCGAGCAAGTTATCAAGGAAGCCAAAATTGTCGCGCACGAGAAGAAGGGAGATATTGTTGGTTTGGGTAGCGCAGTCACGATCGCCAAAGATAAAGACAAGAATTCTCATACCTACACCATTGTCGGTTCCGATGAAGCCAATATCCATCAGGGCAAACTTTCTTATCTGTCGCCACTTGGCGAAGCGTTGATGGGGAAAGGGAAGGGTGATGTGTTTACGTTTGAGACTCCGGGCGGCAAGCAGACCTACAAAGTTTTAAAAGTTGAGTAGCGCAGAGTACGCCCAAAACGTCCTGATACTGCGTTACGGGTCCCACCTCGTCGCTTCGCCGTATATCAAATACGTCTTCGTTCCTCGGTCGCCCGCGCCTTGTCTCAGGACGTTTATGGACTTACTCTAAAAAGCGGAAGGGCCCCTCAGGGCCCTTTCGGTTTTGGATTGAGTTCGGCACGTATGATACCGAAGTCTTCGACGGCCGCTGAGAGACCTTCCTCGAATGCCTCTCTGACGGCGACGGGATCATGCTTGTTCGAGCTGGTCTGTGGACCGTCAGGATAGAGATCCGACAAAGCTCTGACCGGGCTATCTGGGGCAAAGATCTTGTCAAAGATCTTATTCCCTCCTTCTCGGTACCCTTTCAATTTCTCATGTGTCATGGCATCTCCTTTCTTTTTGTACTATACCATAAGCTGTTCATATTTCTTCCCAAAATGCGGTTTTCTCGCTACACTTAGGTTCTTATATGTTTTGGGCTGAAGAAATAGCTGATGAGGTGGAAAAGCGGTACCAGCCTGTTATCGACGCTGGAAAGCCGCTTATTGTGCGAGACGAAAAGACTGCTTCGGGGAAGGTTCATGTCGGTTCCCTGCGTAGTGCTGCTCTCCACGCTATGGTGGCCGACGTCCTCTCAAGCCGGGGTATCAAAGTCGATTTTCAATTTGAGATCAACGACTTCGATCCGATGGACGGTATTCCGGCCTATCTCGATAAAGACAGGTACGAACAGTACATGGGCGTCCAGCTCTACAAGATACCGTCACCAGAACCGGGCTACGACAACTTTGCCGAACTCTATGGTCAGGAGTACGTGCGTGTTTTAGAGAAAATTGGTTTTGGCGCGCGCGTGTATCGGGCGAGTGAACTATACAAATCTGGTGCAATGAATGATGTGATCAGAAAGGCCCTTGAACGTCGTGCGATTGTGCGTGACATCTATAAGCGTGTGTCGGGCAGTGAGAAGCCGGAAGATTGGTATCCATACAATGTGGTCTGTGAGCAGTGTGGCAAGTTGAGTCCCACGATCGTGACTGATTTTGATGGAGAGACCGTGGCCTATACATGCTCACCGACAGCAGTGGAATGGTCAAAGGGTTGTGGACACACTGGTCGCATTTCTCCGTTTGATGGTAACGGCAAATTACCTTGGAAACTGGATTGGGCCGGTAAGTTTGTGGTAAAGGGTGTGCACTTTGAAGGTGGTGGAAAGGATCACTACACCAAAGGCGGCGCGCGCCAAGTGGCTGAAGCGATTTCTCGCGAAGTCTTCGATCATGAACCACCGTACGGTGTCTTTAACGAATTCTTTTTGGTCGGCGGTAAAAAAATGTCTTCTTCAAAAGGTAATGCCGCCACTGCGTCTGAAATGGCAGAATTGTTACCACCACACTTACTGCGTTTTCTTCTCATTAAGTCACCAATCAGTCGGCAGATCAATTTTGATCCACAAGGAGATGCTGTTCCAAATCTATACGATGCCTACGACAAAGCCGCCTATGATTATTGGCAAGGGATTGATGATGATGTCACTAAAGTGTTTTCCTACGCACACTTGCCAGATGAAAGAACAAACATAGCACAGCGATTTATGCCGCGGTTTTCCCAAGTCGCTTTCCTGATTCAGATGCTTCATATGAAGCCAGAGGAAGAAGTGGCGATCATGAAGGGCGCTCCGCTCACCGCCTTGGACACAGAAGAATTAGAAGAACGAAGTGAATACGCACGGCGCTGGCTTAATGGGTACGCAGAAGATAGATTCGTCTTCACACTACAAGAGATAGTACCTCAGTCAGCACACACACTGTCCGAAAAAGAGAGGGAAGCCCTTCATGCGTTGGCCGATCGCATAGAAAAATCGTCACAATATGATGGACAGACAATTCATGAACTGACGCACGAAGTGAAAGAGGAGTGCGGCCTTGATCCTCAAACTTTTTTCAAAGCCATTTATATCGTATTTCTCGACAAAGACAGCGGACCAAAAGTCGGTTGGTTCTTAAGTACTCTTAAAAAGGATTTTGTGGTGGAACGATTACGATCAGTTTAGATCAAACGAGAGAAAACAGCGCGGGCCCAAAGGGCCCGCGCTGTTTTCGTTACTACTTTTCGCTTTAGACTGAGGGCTAATTTTCCTGTGCATAACTGTGGTTGATGGTGGGAGAGAGTGGTATATACTGTTGGAGTGGTGGGAGATAGTGGTAAACAGCAGGAAACTGCTGTAGACTAGCGAGATATGTTGATTGGCGAATACAAGCATACGTTGGATCCCAAGAAACGGCTGTCTTTGCCCAGTAAATGGCGCAAAGAACTTGGTAAAAAGCTTGTCGTCACGCGCGGTCTCGATAACTGTCTCTTTGTATATCCGCAGAATGAGTGGCAGAAGATCACTGAAAAAATTGGTCGACTGCCGCTCGGTCAGGCGGATACGAGAAGTTTCAATAGATTTTTCTTATCGGGAGCAGTTGAAGTTGAGGTAGATAGCGTCGGACGAATTCTCGTTCCGGACTTCTTGAAAGAATTCGCGGCTCTCAAAAACAGCGTGGTGCTGGCCGGAATTCATGATCGTATAGAAATTTGGAGTGAGAAGAAATGGACTGAATACAAAAAGCGCATCGAATTGGAGGCAGATCGCCTAGCTGAAAAACTCGGAGAAATAGGCATTCTGTAATCAATATAGATACCGAAGTAGGTGGGTTTTAAAACACACTTCAGAATTATGCGCCATATCTCAGTCCTCACAACCGAAGCTATTGAAGCTCTGAATCTGAAAGACGATTCGATTGTTGTTGATTGTACGCTCGGTGGCGGTGGTCATGCCAAAGCCATACTCGAGTTACTTGGCTCTCGTGGAATCTATATAGGTATAGATCGAGACGAGACAGCTATCAAAAACAATCACGATCTCAAGGAGTCAGCACGAGCCAAAGTTCACCTTATCTCTGGAGACTTTGCCGACATACGCTCCATTTTAGACAGCCTAGGAATCGATGCAGTAGATGCCATCCTTGCCGATCTTGGTTGGCGTACCGATCAGTTTGACGGTTCCGGAGAAGCCAAAGGGTTCTCATTTCTAAGAGATGAGCCGCTTCTCATGACCTATGGTCTACCGGAAGAGTATGAGCTGACGGCGCGAGACATTGTCAATGAATGGTCGGAGGAAGACATTGCCAATGTACTCTTCGGATACGGAGAAGAGCGGTATGCTCGCCGAATCGCGAAGGTAATTGTGGAGACTCGTCTGAAGACTCCAATCGAAAGTTCAAAGGCGCTTGCCGATCTCATCGTTTCTGCCGTACCAATGGGTTACCGGAAAGGGAAGACTCATCCGGCGACCAAGAGTTTTCAAGCCTTGCGCATCGCCGTAAACGATGAACAAAAATCGCTCGAAAAACTTCTTACTGACGGCTTTGAAGCACTAAAGCCAAAAGGACGAATGGCCATCATTTCTTTCCATAGCCTGGAAGATCGAATGATAAAAGAAGCCTTTAAAGAGCATGTCAGTACCCAAACAGGAACCCTCATACACAAAAAACCAATTGTTGCATCAAGAGAAGAATTACAAGACAACCCGCGCGCCAGAAGCGCAAAATTACGCACCATAGAAAAAAATTAATTTTATGAAGACACGCACAGCCACAATGAAAAGTCGCGAACATTTTATTTTTATGTCTCTTTTTGGCTTGTGCCTTGCCCTGATCGGTGTGTATATGTATTTTTTAAGCGCCTCTATTATGCATGTGGTGGTGCGTATGGAGTTGGAACAGAAGGTGGGCAAACTCCAGTCAGAAATAAGTCAGCTCGAAAGTGATTATATCGCCGTTCAGCACAAAGTGAGCGCCGACATCGCCTCTATGCAAGGATACGCACCTTCAGCCAATAAAGTATTTATTGATCGTTCCGCGCCTAGTTTGGTGCTTAATTCTGATCGTTAAAGAAGTCTGGTTCTTATGCGATCGAGTGCTGTAATCCGCATCCGCATCATTACCGCCTGTGTGTTGGCGGTTTCGCTTTTATTTATCGCGCGGTTGTATTACATTCAAATTAGTTCCTATGAGACGTTTGTCGCCAGTGCCGAACAGCAATATACGCACACAGTCAGCGATCTCTACGATCGCGGCAGTATTTTTTTTGTAACCAAAGATGGAGAGAAGGTGTCGGCCGCAACGGTTCAGTCCGGTTATTTGCTAGCCGTTGATCCTTCTCGTATCACAAACACAGAGGAAACCTACACTAAACTCAACGCGATTGTACCGATTGATCGGGACGGTTTTGAAAAAGGTACCGCCGACAAAACCCGTCCGTACTTCGAAGTAATGAAGCGCGTCAGCGAGAAAGATGCTTCCCAGATAGAAGAACTCAAATTGCCTGGAGTGCAGCTGTACCGCAACCAATGGCGTTATTATCCCGGCTCCGCGTTAAGCGCCCGCACGGTCGGTTTTGTCGGCTTTTCCGATAATGAAGGAGATAGTTTAGTGGGACGGTATGGGCTTGAGCGGTATTACGAAAGCGTACTGAGTCGAGACAAAAACCGGCCGTCAATCAACTTTTTCGCTGAGATTTTTAGTAATCTCAGTACAATATTCTCTGATCAATCTTTGCAAAAAAGAGGCGATGTGGTGACCTCTATTGACCCGACCGTCGCGCGCATGCTGGATCGAGAACTTGATAAGACACATTCCCGATACCAGAGCGCTTTAACCGGAGGGATCATCATCGATCCGCAGACGGGCGAGATTTACGCTATGAATGCCGCCCCAACCTTTGATCTCAATGATCGGAGCGGTCTCACGATCAACGACTTTAAAAATCCGTTGGTTGATGAGGTCTATGAATTTGGCTCGATCATCAAGGCGCTGACTCTGGCCGCCGGTCTTGATAGTCAAGTCATCACCGCCGATTCGACCTACTACGATGCGGGTTTCTTGGAGTTAGATACATTCACTATTCGCAACTTTGACGGAGTGGGTAGAGGAACTGTCGATATGCAAACAGTCATCAGTCAGTCTCTCAACACCGGTGTTGCCCATATCGTACAACAAATGGGTAATAAAAGATTTAGTGAATATTTCAAGGCTTTGAAGATTGGTAACGAAACCGGTATAGACTTACCCAACGAGACGCATGGCTTGATCAGAAACCTCGAATCTCCCCGCGATGTCGAATATGCCACCGCTTCGTTTGGGCAAGGTATTGCTCTAACACCGATAGCGGCCGTTCGTGCACTGTCAGCTCTGGGAAATGGCGGCACACTAATTACTCCACACCTTGCCACTCGCGTTGAGTACGAAGACGGGACGACTCGTGAGATTACGTATCCGGAGGGGGAGCGGGTATTTAGTGAAGTCACTAGTGAAGAGGTTTCCAGAATGCTCACGAGGGTGGTGGACGAATCTCTGGCCGGTGGTTCTGTAAAGATACCGAATTATTCAGTCGCCGCTAAAACCGGTACGGCGCAGATCGCTAAACCTGGCGGTGGGTACTACGATGATCGGTATCTACACTCATTTTTCGGCTATTTTCCCTCGTATGATCCCAAATATC
>CAZSDR010000029.1:0-7860 GCA_964605695.1 uncultured Candidatus Saccharibacteria bacterium
AATTTGTTCAATCCGCTCCGCCACCGATGCGGCCAAAAACTCATCAAAAACCGGTTGCTGAGGATGATTAATGATGACCTCTCCGATAAAGAGGCGCGAACGAACCGTCGGCAATAACACATCCGGCGCTGGCACAATCATGTAGATGCGTACATGAGCCGGTGGTTCCTCAAGAGATTTCAATAGAGCATTTTGTGCCTCATGGGTAATATCCGCGGCGAGAATAACAAATACGGAATACTCATCTACCTGCGGCCTGGTTTGCATGGCCGCAGAAATAGCGCGAACCTCATTGATTCCAAGTCGATCACTCACAAAGTGATGGATATCCAAACCGGGAGAATGATACCCCTTCGGTACAGCCGATTCACTTAAGGAGCGGCCAAAAAACAAAATGGCGTGGTGTTGGTTCATCGGAAAAAGTATAGCTCGTATTTATTATTCTGTCTTTTCATCTGACGTCTAGACGCGTGAAAATCGATGAGGTGCGAGGCGGACGAGAAAAAAGACCCGGGATGGGACGTTGCGTGTCCAGCGAGGGTCTTTTTTCGAAGTCCAACAGCGGAGCGAGCGAGTGTCATACCAGAAAGCTTGCTTGCTGGTATGACCGAGCGAGCGAACGTTGTATCGGAGATACAAAGCAACTCGCGATTTTCACGCGTCTAATCAATGTTTTTCGTTATGGCGATCAAGAATACGTTTAATAACACGCCGCAAATAATGCTCAAAGGTTTCAGTCGGCTCATAGACCACTCCTTCTTCGTAACGCCAGCCGTTCATGTAATCAGAAATGCTCTGGCGAATCTGAGGATTCGCATCTTCGAAACGACCAGTCACCACCACTTGCATTTGTAAACCGGAAATTTGTTTATAGAGTGGATGTTCAATACCATTTGGTCCGGTACCAAAAATGCCACTACTCTTAAAGAGTGACCATTCGGAAAGTAATTGTTTGAGTCCGTTTGTAACTGCTCTGTTTGTGAGAGGGTCAGCTTCAGCGTCTGCTGCTGCCTGTGATGATTCCAGTTTCTCTATCTCACGCTTTGTTTCATCGCGCAGTTCTTTCTTTAATTTCTTTTCTTCCGCCACCGACACCAACGGTGATGGTTCTTCTACCAGTTCTTTTTCTACCGGAGCTTTAACAGATTCTAAAGATGGTTTCGGAATCGGTGGTGTAGGAGGTTCAATTTTACGAATTGGAACAGAGACGGCAGGAATTTCACTTTGAGGCAGAACATCCGTAGCGGTCGACTTCTCAATCGGCATCTTATCCGGCGCCGGAGGCACGGCCTCTACCGGAGCCGCCACCGACTCGGCCTGAGTGATGGTTTTCTCTGGAGTCGGCACAGGTGGTGGTGAAGGGGTTACTGGCTCAGGGGCAACTTCCGGTTCCAGCTTCTTCTCTATGCCTTTTTCCAAAATCTTCATCACCGTAGCAAAGGCGAGCTCGAGGCGTTCCATGGCTGTCGCAACCTCACCGGACTGGCCGCCATTAGCCTTTTTCATAGCATCAAGCAAGGCCGCCATATATTCGCGACCGAGCTCATTATCGATATCGATAAGATGAACCGGATTACCAACTTTCCCATTTACCACCCGCTTGATCTCGTTGATGCGGGCATTAACGCCCTCACCAACCGGCGCAGTGGTAGGCATTGCCTGCGCTGGAGGAGTCGAAGGTGGAGGTGGTGGTGTAGTAGGAGCGGCGGGAGTTGGCGGTGGGGATGGTGGCTCTGAGACTGGAGTAGGAGCGGCTGGTACGGCTGGGACAGACTTCTCACTTTTAGTCTCTGTCGACTTCGTGACTGTTGGCTTGCGGGAAAAGACTGGCGTTAGACGACTGGAACCAATTGCCCTCGATACTGACACCGGCTCTTCCGGCAACTGTCCCTCAGTCTCTTCTTTACTTGAGACCAATGTCAGTCCGATGGCTTTAGTGACAGCAATCAGTTTCTTTATGGATTCTTTATCACCATTGAGGCGATAATCAAACATGAGATCGCGAATCTCGTTTTTGACCTGGCTGTCAATCGCCATTTGATGCACATAGCTCAGTACCTCGAGCGCATCAACTTCCTTATGCACGTCAAATGTGCGCGAGTTAATACTCGGCGTAAAAGAACCAACCCTCGAAGAACCGACGGTCTGCGTCATATCATTAGTAGTATACACGACCGACACAGCTGCGGTGACTTTTTCTGCTGTGCATTATTATTATTATTTTATTGCACTGGTGAGCGCTGCTTCTTCAAGTGCACCTTTTCCCAATACTGCAATCGCTTCTTCTCTAAAGGCCGCCACTTCTTCATCTATAATTTTTTCAAAATCTTTGTGGTGTTTTATAAGATAATCCATCAGCACTTCCGGCGCCGGATCGGTTTCCAGATAATGATTGAGAGAGGCTTCTTGATCTGCTGTGAGTCCAGCCACTAGTCGCAAAAGCGATGCTTCGATAATCAGTGCTCCCACATCCGCCAAGAAAACCGCCCGCTCTTCTTCATTGAGAGCGTCCAAACCAAGGATTGGTGATAGGTCGGTTTGTAAGGTGTCATTTTGCATACTATTTTGGCTTAAGCATGATGTTCTGGAACTTGAATTTTCCTAATTGATCGTTTGGAGAAAGAGTTGTTTCTGCCCCGGAAAACTTAATAAACATGTCACCATTGTTTTGTAATTTATACAATACATCACGCATAGTCAGCATCGAGTTTTCATAGTTTCCACCATGCACTGAGTTCCAGTTAAATCTAGCTTCGATCAAGCTTCGTAGCGGTTCAAATTTAGGGTGCGTTTCTACAAAACGCAGAGCCTTGGTCAAATTCATATCCATAAGACCGCTCACCTCCTGAGGCGCTACCCCCAAACTACTGGCGAGATTCCCTTCCAGTTTATTGGTGTTCAATACTATAGTGAGTATTCTTTCAGCATCTGTACTCAAAGTATCGATATCTAATGTCTTACTGTGACGAATTTTCTCAATTATTTCATCTTGTTGATCAGCGTCGATGATTCCCAGTTGAACTAACGTCTCTTTGGTTGTAGAAGGCACTTCAACACCGCCAAGCTTATCCTGTGTAATAACCCCCACAGTTTCTTTAGGAATCTCAGCAGCAACGTCAGGTTTCAACTCTTTTATCAGAGAAGCGATCTCCTTATCCAAGGGTCCATTCATGTCCGCCAAGACTTTATCCAACTCATCTCTCGCTTCACCGGTCTTTGGCTCTAAGTCTAAGCGTTTATTTTCACTTGCCGCTAAACTATTCTTTTCAAAATCTACACCCACACCAACTGATTCAGTCGGCCTTGGTAGAGGCGGTTCAATTACTGATCCTGAAGCTTCTGGTCGCGGCGGCGGCGTTTCTATAATTTCACCAGCACTTACCGGCGATGATTCATACATGTGTCTGATGAGTGGTTCCAGATTCAATTTTTCGTCAGGATAGATAAGGTCAATGCGTCCGCTACTAAGGTTGACTTGGCTGATTAAAAACTCGGGATCAAATTTTGTAGCGTAAAACTTTTGTATAAATTCCCTAAAGGAAAGTGAAGAAGCTTGTTCTTCACCCAGGAATTCCGTCAACAAAGCATTAAATTCACCGGCTTTAAACCTATTCTCGAGTATGGCTGAGACATATTCTCCTTCGGTGACAGTGTGTTCGATTGCACCCGCGGCCACAGCTTCTTCGACAGCCGGCTCAGCTTCAGGAATATTTTGTTCGACTTCTGGTGTCGGTTCAGGCGCAGGAGTTGATTCTATATGTGGAGGTGGTGGCACCTCCTCTGGATGTGCCACCGCTGGTGGTTCTTCAAGATGGCTGGGTGGGGTATCTGAATCCTCTATCCCCTGTGGCCAAACCGACCCCGTATCTGTTTGTTTTGGATTCGACAAATCACCACCATCTAAGACTGGTAGATTTTCTGGCTGGCCTCGTAGTTGCGAATCAAAATTAGGCAATACTTGCGCCTCTCCCTTCGGCAACTCTGTCCAATTTGGATATTCGGCTTTGCTTGGTGTTTCAGATACATAAGGAGCTCGGGCACCTGAAGACAAAGGCTGTCTTGGCGCCTCGGTCATAATTGTTTCGGGTTCGAGGAAATACTGACCCACTCCTACACGTCCTGCCGCAAGCCCAGCCGCTACTGCCGCAGCCAGAGAAGTTCGTTTTTTCCAAGTTTGTGCGCTTTGTAAGGAACCCAAATTAGAAACATAATCACTCTCGAGTTTATCGATCGATTCCACACTAAAAGCTTCAGAGGCGTTTCGTTTAGACAAGGCAACTTGTTCAAGTTTTTTATTGACTGCCAATTTGTCAAATAACCAACGTGTTCCAAAACCAGCACTAGCACCTGCGACGGCACCAGTAGCGACAAAAACTGGCGCCAAGGGACCGGATAAAAACGCTGCCAAGCCTCCAGCAACAGCATAGCCACCCGCCTTAACTGCTAATTGAAATCTCTTCTTATTCTTTGGAGACCAACTTTTAGTGAAATTGATCTTTTCAGTTATCTGACCAAAGAGTTTACGTCTCTCTGGACTTAGCAAACCTCTTTGATATTCAAGACGTCGTTCGCCTGACCTTATGATCAACTTGTTGGCAATAGCTGAATCAAGCTTGATTTCTGATAGCTTAAATGCGGTAGGTGTAGTTGCATTTGATCTCTCGTTACTAAACGTAAGGCGACTGTCCTTATGGCGCTCCATAAAATCAGTAAGTCTTTCTTTGGCCGCTGCTGCATAAACTTTCCTAGCTTTAGCATATCGTGAATATGCTTCATTTGATTTTTCGAATGAACCTAATCCGAACCTAAGTTTGTTACCCAACTGATCAGAACGTAAGAGTCCTAGGTATTCTTCCTCAGCCTCTTTCATCTGTCTCTTTAATGCAGTATAAGCATCTCTCTCTTTCTCAAGTTCATTCCGTTTTTGTTCCCGTTCTTCTTGCTGTTTATTAAATAATTGCTCAACAGTCTCATCTGACCCATAAGTCTTTAGCCCTTTTACCTCTTTATCCAGTTCAACCACAAGAGAAACGAAAACTCCTATCTCCGAATCGATTTTATTTTTTTGTTCTTCAGAATAAGATACGGTTATCGTGTCACCATACATACCTCCGCGCTCCTCACCTTGAGCAAGTAAAGATTTCAGTTCATTTGCTTTTTTGTGTATATTCTCAAGTTTCAACGTGATATCCTCACCAGACTCGCCCAAATACATGGCTGGTAGAGACGAATCTATATCTGGCAGCATAGAAATTATTTTATCTATCTTGTCTTCTATGTCCTTTCTGTAAGATTCATCTCCCTCGAATGCTTTCTTACCCTCTCGCCAACTATAAAAAGTTTCTTCTGTAGTGGATTCGCTAGGACTCTTAGGAACATCAGGGGTGGCGCTTTCACCCATCTTCTTATCTCCACCTCTTTCTATGACCTCACCCTTCAACAACTTCTTATAATCCGATATATCAGCTCTTATTTGTTGTGTTTCTGCAGCAGTAAGCTTGTGTCCGTATTTTACTTCCCTAGTGAGTCTTTCCAGTTCATAAATAATAGAACTCATGGCTCCGGCTATCCCTGGATTTTGTGGCTGTGATGCAAAATAATTGTCCGAGCTATCTGACACACTTGATTTTAGAGACCTAAGCAATTCAAGATCTTCCTGTTGCGCTTTTCCTCTCTCTATATCTTTCGGACTAAAGTCTTCATCAGCTCCATTTTTAGTCTTAGGTGCTTCCACGACATCAGATTGTTGTTTTTGTCTTTGTACAAAGGATTCGACATTGTCGCTCTGCGCTTTGGTTATTATTTTATGTATGGCCACCAAAATCTGGTGTCTCGCTTGACTGTCTTCCAAATCTATACCCTTAAGGATACTGGCACGTTGTTCTGCCTCTTCGTGCGAATATCCTAATTCTTTGAGTTGGTCAATGACGCCTGCCAAAACAGTGGGGCCAAAGTCGCCTTCTATAGGCTCTTCTCTTATAAAGGTGTGCAATGTATTGCGATCGAATGGGACCAGATTCTCCAAATTTTGTGACTGTCTAGTTTCTTTATGATGTGGCTCTGATCCATCATCCTTTCTGCGACTCAGTATATTTTTTACAACTTGTTCGTACCGTTCTAGCGCTTTTGAATCTGTACCATTAATAAGATCAACTGATTTGGCCAGAGTCCTTTCTGCGTCCTCTTCAGTCAAACCAACTACTTCTGTTAAATGTTTGCGGGCTTCCCTATATAACTCTTTGCGTCTTTCCAAATTTAAACCATCTACATTTTTATTCTTCTCCGCAACAGGAACCATAGGCCCAACCTCTAATCCTTCAGTTGTTTCGATACCCTCTTCGTCACTATCTTGAAACTTAACACCCTTTTCTATGGCAAACCTTTCCATTCTATCCCTGTACGTAACTAGACGATCATAGAGCTGCTGGGCCCGATTGACCATTTCATCAGGCACACCATCATCAGATTTTGCAGCACCTTCCATGAGTTTCATGTGTTCTTTTAAATCACCATAATTGCGCCGAAAAGACGCATACCCATCTAGAAAATTATTAGGAAGTCTAGACTGATGTTTATTTATACCCAAGGCTTCTCTGATATGAAAAACTTCATTGAATAAGTTTACAGCTGATCGCATGAATCTGCGACGGTCTTCATGCTTATCAAAAAAAAGCTCTGCCTTGGCCACACCTGTTGGTTTTTCAGGACCGTTCATGAATATATCGTACCAAACCTAGACATAGTAAGGTAGGCAGTCGATTTGATAACTGAAAAGTGTCAATGCGGTTCCGCCGATCATTCCCTCACGCAAGCAAAGCAGTTTGCTTGCTCCGTCGACACAAAAGTCGCTTCGCTTTATTTTGTGTCGACGGGAGGGATCGAACCTCCGACCTCAACTTTATGAGTGTTGTGCTCTAACCAACTGAGCTACGTCGACAGGTGAGTGCGAGAGTAAAATCAGAATACTAGTATGCTGATTTTCGAGCAAACGAAACCTGTATGAAATCATACAAGTGAGTAACAGAATAGCAGAGCTCGCTCGGATATTCTAGTTGCGAACGAAGTCGACGGAAGGTTTCCTTACGTCGACAGTCGCAAAACTGTACTACAAAACCCCTTTCATTTCAACGCTTTCTGGACGAGGATACGTTCAGCATTTTCGATATCTTCTGGGTAGCCAATCGGAATCCAGAGCGATTCTTCCACAATGGCAATCGGATATTCCTTGGCGTATTCAGCCAGAACCGGAGTGAGATAATACTCGCCGTTTACAGTCTCCTTCGGTTTAAATTTGAATATATTTGTATCTAGAACCATCACGCCGGTCGAAACCAAATTAGATGGTGGATGCTCAGGCTTTTCGATTATCTCGGCCAAGGTGCCGTCGGGATTGCGCACAATCACCCCAAACTTCTGCGGCGTATCGTTTGTCATTGCGAGCATGGAACGGCTGTATGAAGTAGCACGAGCAATGTCATCTTTACCATGAATATCATCAGCAAACATAAACAAAAAACGTTCTTTGAGTAGATCCTTACACAGCCACAAGGCTTTCGCTGTACCGTCCGGTACTTCCTGATGTACATACGTCACCTTACGATCAAAATACGTATCACCGCAGTGAGCTTTGATCTGGTCTTCGAGATAGCCGGTAACGATGATAAGTTCATCAATCGAACTCGGAAGCGCCTCAACAATATGATCAAGGAGCGGCTTGCCTAATACTTTAACTAAAGGTTTTGGAGTAGCGTCAGTAAGTGGTCGCAATCGTGTTCCCTTCCCTGCCGCCAAAATGACGCACTGCATGTTGCGGGGCCCGGAATCGAACCGGGGTCTGGAGGTTATGAGCCTCCCGAGGTA
>CAZSDR010000030.1:0-7708 GCA_964605695.1 uncultured Candidatus Saccharibacteria bacterium
TTTAGTCTCTTAGACCCCCCTAGTATGCCACATCTTATTTTTTAATGTAAGCCCCCTCCACGTGGGCCTATGTGTAGAGTCGAATTACACCAAGTAGCCTATATAAGTAAGGTACGCACCGATCAGAAGCGCGATGCCACCTGCTGCCGGAACAACTTTCGCATTGAGCGCCCAATCACCTCCACGATCCGCAAGTGAAGGGAACGTGACACAGATAATACCTTTGATAAGTACTCCCCATCCAAGAAGGCTCACAAGAATCTGTGAGGAAGTTCCCCAGATGTTGTGTGCGAGCACATGCACAATACCTATTGCCATGGCAAACATGCCAAAGAACAAAACTGCGAACGATTCCTTCTCAAGGTCGCGATAGATTTTGACGTAGTACTTAGTACTAAAGAAAAAACCAAGGCCGATCGCTATTAATATTGGTCCCCAGACCTGCGCGAGCATTGTGGTGAGATCCATATACATAAAAGTAACGAATAATATTTAAATCGTAGCACAGGCTTTACTTCCGCAAGATCTTTTCCATCGGTCTTCCCTTTGCGAGTTCGTCGACCAGTTTATCCATATAGCGCATCTCTCGCATGATTGGGTCTTCGATTTCCTCCACCCGCACACCGCAAATCATGCCAGTGATGAGTTTCCGTGAAGGATTGAGCTTAGGAGCCTCTTTGAAGAAAGCTTCAAAGTTGACCTGCTTTTTAATTTGCGTGTTCAACTTGCTTTGGGTATATCCCGTGAGCCACCGGATAACTTCATCGACCTCATCTTTGGTGCGATCTTTCTTTTCTACCTTGGTGATATACATCGGATAGACCTTCGCAAAGACTATTGCATATACCCGCTTCAGTGTTGCTTCGCTTGTGGGCTTCATACGTCTACTTATTAAACAAAAAGAAATATGAAGCCATGGGTGCGAGCCAGACAAAGAGGTCAGTAACCCCTTTTTTAAAGTGTTGCCCGTACAACTTTGGATGCAGGTAAAACTCCTGAAAAAATAGCGCCATAACCGCAGCACCGAGCAATACATACAATGCGGCATCGCTGCCAAAATATACTTTTGACAGTAGTGTCGCCACGATAATAAATATGACCGACCCTACAAAGTGAAAAAACTCGCGATACAGCATGAGTTTGTACCCCAGTCGGTTTAACCCGTAGGTCTTCAGTGCCCGCTCGACTGCCTGCTCATACGAGCGACGACCCCGTACGAGCGTCCCTTCAATCTCACAGGAAAAAGGGTATAGCCGGTCCGGCAGGGTCACAAAAAAGAAGTAGATGTCTTTTATCAAAGTTGTCTTAATTATAGCGGGTAAAACTTTGTGGAAGTCATTGTAGCAAAAGAAAAAGAGCTTTATGCCTAACCCTCCAAACTGAACACCAATGCATCTCTATGGTATATCTAGGGCAATGCGTATCAACAAATATCTCGCGATGCATAAATATGCCTCTCGGCGCGAAGCGGATAAGCTTATAGAAGCAGGCCGGGTCTATATAAACAACGTGCCAGCTGTATTAGGGTCTATCGTCGCAGATGGAGACGCAGTAGAGGTAAAAGGGGCCATGAAAATGCACCGCTACTTCGCGTACAACAAACCTCGCGGCATCATCACCCATTCCCCACAAGGAACTGAAAAATCGATTGAGGATATCCTTCCCCTAAAAGGGGTGTTTCCTATCGGGAGGCTCGACAAAGACTCACATGGCCTCATTATCCTTACTGACGATGGTCGGATAACGGACGCCTTATTAAATCCCAAAAATGAGCACGAAAAAGAATACGTGGTCACCACGCTGGATGCATTACCGAAGGACTTTAAAAAGAAAGCGGAGCGCGGCATAAACATTGGAGACCATACCACCAAGCCGTGCCATATAGATATTCGGGGGGAACGCGCATTCTCTATCATCCTTACAGAGGGGAAAAAACATCAGATTCGTCGCATGTGTGGTGCGTTTGGGGCTAGCGTCACAACTCTTAAGCGGGTGCGCATACTTAATATCACGTTGGGTTCTTTACAGGAGGGCGCGTATCGCCCTATAGAAAAAAGGGAGCTTGCTGTTTTTTTGAAATCCTTGGGGATGTAAACATAACAAGACACTATTGCTGCCTGATTTGGACGCGTTCAGAACGGTCGACTGGAAGAGTCTAGCTTCAAAAATGGAGTTGTTGCCTCTAGTAATCGAACATCCCTCTACCGTCTAATTCCACCGCCGGCGTCTCGCATCCCACCAGCATATTGAGGAATTTATTGGTCGTTTTGTACTTGTACCCTGTGCCGGAGGTTAGACCCCAGGGCTTGAGCATAGTCTCACTGAAAGTCTTCTGAAAGTTTCTAAGGGATGCATCGAGAGACGCATCGAAGATATTGTTAATTGTGCCTGTATAGAAACCGAGCTCAGAAAGGAGCGTCTTTGTCTTTGCTACTTCAACAGAAGCGGCGTTTTCGGTAAGACTATTGTGTTCAGTAAATGCAGGGCAACTAATGCTTGCGCTGCAGTAGAAAGAATTAATCTTCATGAGCGTCGTTCGGTATACGTAGCCGGTTGGTCCCGAGAGTCCCCAGACGCCAAGCACTTCACTAGCGTATTTCTGCTGGAAGCGCTTCACGGCCGCGACGTCTTCAGCCCCATACACCCCATCAACAACAAGCGACTCGCCTTGTTTCTCGTTTAGGAAGGTTTCGAGTTTGCGTACGTCGTCCGCATTATTTTCTGCACCATAGCGGATATATGTTTTGATATGTGGCGCGCAGACGCTTGCCACTGCGGGTGACGGGTCATAATTGCAAAGCTCCTGCTTATGACGTGAGAAGTACTCATAATTTGATGCATTTGGGTCTTTACAGCCAAAGCGGGTACTTATGGACGAGCCGGATGACGTATCATCACTAGAGCTAATCGGGCTGCCAAATATACCAAAAATAGAGAAGTGCGGTGCAGTACAGGTAATGGTGTTCGTTGCGGTGTTTACCGAGCAGTCATCAAGCTCTGACCACGCACTGTTGGCATAGTGGTACATAGAGAGCGTGCTCTCGTCGAGATTGGAGACATCAGCGTCAGTATATGTATAAGTGATAGTGACAGGCACATCGAAAGAGTCGAGCTCGGTAATGTTGTCGATAAGTGCTTTAACATCAAAGACCACGCTTGCGCCGCTATTTAGCGAACTTGACGGCTTTCCTATAGAGCCCAGCACGGTATCAGACGACAATCCTTTGATTTGGATCACAATAGATGAAGAAGTTGCAGTAAAATCCTCCGG
The DNA here is from genome assembly GCA_964605695.1 of uncultured Candidatus Saccharibacteria bacterium. Lineage (GTDB taxonomy): Bacteria > Patescibacteriota > Minisyncoccia > Phycocordibacterales > UBA918 > OLB19. Next base: position 3,272 of record CAZSDR010000030.1, read on the forward strand.
CGTTTCAACTGTGATTGTATTATTGCCGTCCGTGATGGTGGTTGTGGCCGCTGCAGATACGGTTACAACCGTCGATGTGGCAGTAGATGGTGTTGCTCCACCCGAGCAGCCGGTGGTGGTAAAGGTGTTGGCGGTCGAGGTGGCCGCATTTGCCGCAGCGTCGCGCGACACAACCTTAAAGCTATAAATGGTGCATGCAAGCAGGTCGCTAAGCGCTTGACTGTGGCTGGTTACCCGCGTCCCGGTGTCGGCCTCGGCTGTGGTAGACGCATAACCCGCATCGACCGAGTACACCACCTTGGTCGAGGCGGCCTCATTGGTGTCCCAGGTAATGGTAGCGCCGGAAGAGGTAATGCTGGAGGTGGCGATGTTTGAGATAGTAGGGGCGGTATTATCTGCCACAGTGGTAAAACTCCAGGTTGTCGAGGCTGTGGTGCCCTCATAAAACACATCATCGGCATCTTTAAACGCTGTGGACGGAATCCACACATAATATTGGGTGCTGTTGGCGAGCGTGACGCTTGGGTTGATAGTGACCACTGCCCCACTTTTGGTTATTTGTGCACTCGACACGGCTATCGACTCTACCAACGAGTCGTCTGATGTTTTATATATACCGATAGAGCCGGTCGAGGTGGCAACGGTCGAGGCGCTGAAGGTTGCCACCAGGTTGGCCGTAGTAGAAACTCCTGTTGCATTATCTGCCGGGCTAAATTCATCAACACCTAAAAGACCTGGCCCCGCACCCCCTTCTGAAAGATCATCTACCTCCTCAAGTGTCAGCGCGCGATTGTATATTTTGAGGTCGTCAATCCTGCCAGTCCAGTACTGATCACCGCCATTGCGGATCCAGCGACCAATGTTTAGGTCGGTATTGCCAATGTAATCAGATGAAGATGTATCAGACGCTTTGGCAGCCCCACCATTAAGATATATCTTGCGTGCATTGGTGGCAGCATCGTAAGTCAAAACCACATGGTTCCATTGACCCATCACAAATGTCCCAGAAGGTGCATCGAGATCATTGTTTAAAAAGCCAAAACGCATCAGACCATCGTCATATACCCGCAGGTGTAAATTGTTGTGATTACCATCCCCAGACCCTTGCGAAAAGTAAATCTCCTGACCTCCCCCTGTTTCCCGCCAAAGCCACGCAGAAAAAGTAAACGACTGACCATTGAGGTTAGGCCCCGTACCGACAAAATACGCCGTGCTGCCATTAAAATATGCTGCATTGCCGTACTGACCGGTACTGTAAGTAACATTGTTGTTGGTTAGGTTAGGAAGGTTACCCGAGGAGTCGACCGCGTTGCCGGATGACTCATTAAACTTCCAATATCCGACCAGCTCACTAGTTGCGTGCGCAAAAGGGGCAAGGTAAAACGACACACCTAGTGCTGCCGATATAAACAAAAACTTGGCGCCTATATGGCGTCTGGGCATACCTCTATAGTATAGCCTCAAACAAAAAACCAGGCTGGGGGACTAGGAATCCGTTCGAGTCACTCCTCGCCGTCGCTCCGGAGCGCTCTCCCGCCGAGCCTCGCTCCCATACCTGCTGGCACGGGTCCCGCTCCGGCTTTTCGATTCCTAGCCGCGAGGCATCCCATGCCTCGCTTCCCCCAGCAAAATTCGCTGGCTCATTTTGCTGGCCGTCTCGTGTTAGAACCGTGGTCGGTCAAGCCCAGAAGTTTCAACAAGTCCTTTTAGGAAAGAAAGAGAAAATAGAAGTCGTGGCAATAGATATTCGTAACTATGCAAAATATCTCCTAAGAGAAGGTCAGGATTTAGAGAAGCGAGAACTGCTAGGATGCTTGCGAGGCAAAATTCAACTCAAGGAAAAGACTATATCTTTAGCATCGCTCTAGCTGAAGTTAACAATAAAACTATACATGCCCATACTGCACGTACCCTGCACAGATGATCCAGTCTGAGATACGCCAATATCTATAATCTCTTCTCCTGTTTGAGAAAGAATCTTTTGGTATCCGATTGAACGGATCACTAAGGCAGAGGAGCAGTCATATGTGCCATTCGTTTTAACAATCAGTTTAGTTGGAATGTCAGCTTGTGCAGAAGAGACCCGAGGGGAATAACCACCCTTTGCATCAATCGTTATGTACTGAATACCATCCTTTATCTCAACATTCTGTCCAGACTGAGTTGATGCGGATTCGGTACCATTTTGTGATCCACCAAAAAAGATGACGCCGAGACCGATGACAAGCGCGACTGTAATGATTGATAAGGAGATTTTATTCATAAAGTTTAATTATATATTAAATAATGGATTGATAATTCCAAGTCCAGCCAAACCTGCAAGTAACGCAAATAGTCCAAGACCGATTACTACGATACCGGCAGTTTTGAAGAATAAAGGAGCATGTTTTGAGTGAGCAAATGACGCAGACCCAAACGAAAGTAGTAGTAGCATCGGCAATGTTCCAAGGGCAAAGGCAAGCATAATCGACATTCCTGAACCAAAAGATCCGCTACTTAATGCAGAAACTTGCATCGACTGTGTAAAACCGCATGGTAGGAAAAACGTGGCGAAGCCGAGGACAAGAGGTGTGAAAGTTTTGTGTTCAATTTTCCTTAAGAAATTGAAAATACCTGAAGGTAAAGCGATTTTATTCTTAGCAAAGACTCCAACCAGATTCAAACCTAACATCAACATCACCAGGGCTGCTAAGAGTCCTAAGATCGCAGTAAGCGTAAAGTTAATACCAATAGCACTTCCTACAGCTCCAAGCACACCACCTAATATCGCAAAGCTGACAACTCTTCCTGTATGAAATAACACAAATGTTTTTGTATCGTTTACATTATCTTCTGATATCTTTGCCGACAGAGACAAAACCAATCCTCCAACTATGGCCAGACAACTTGAAACCGAGGCAATGAGACCGATGATGAAACTCGTGATTGGCGTGACCTGTCCCCCGATCCCGAGATTAAGAATCCCTGATTTCTGTAGTAAGAAAAAGAGAATAAGAATGCCGAGACCGATTGGCAAAGCTTTCCAGATAACGTCATCCCCCTGTTTTTCCTTGACAGTCTTTGCAACTGAAAGCACGTAGCCGTTGGACTTTATTTTATCAGTCAATATCTCCGCCAATCTTAGAGGAGACTCCTCACTATTAGTTTCTACTTCTACAATTTCCTTCTTTAAATCAACCCGAACGTTTTGTATGAAGTCTTGCTCATTCAAAATATCCTCAATCAAGATTTTGCAAGATGCGCAATGTGTACCCGATACGTGTAATGTGTGTGTTTTCATGCTTATAATTTCTTAGCTTTAATTCGAAGTGAATTTGATACCACGGAGACCGACGACATCGCCATGGCAAAGCCAGCGAAGATGGGATTCAGAAGCCAACCGAAGATTGGATAGAAAGCTCCTGCCGCAAGCGGTATACCGACAACATTGTAGATGAATGCCCAAAAAAGATTTTGCTTGATTCCTCGCATGGTAATCTTCGAAAGCTTGATCGCCTTCACGAGCTTTGAAATATCACCGCCAAGCAAGGTAATGCCTGCTGACTCGATCGCCACATCGGTACCAGTTCCCATGGCGATACCAACATCGGCTTGGGCAAGTGCAGGAGCATCGTTCACTCCATCTCCAGCCATAGCAACGATACGTCCTTGTGACTGCAGTTCTTTTATCTTCTCGAGCTTGTCTTGCGGGAGGACGTGAGCTACTACGTCATCAATGCCGACAAGAGAAGCCATGTGTTTTGCGGCCTTCTCGTCGTCACCCGTAAGCATCACAACTTTGATACCAAGCTTATGTAGATCGGCAACCGCCTGTTTTGATTCTTGTTTTATTTCATCTGCCACCATCACGAAACCGAGCGTTTTCTCTGCAGTAGTGAGAATGACTGGTGTTTTTCCTTGTGAAGTAAATTCATTTAACTTGCCGACATCGAAAGAAACCTTAAGGTCACTCATGAGCTTTGCATTTCCGACAAAGTATTCAGTACTTTTAATTGTTCCTTTGAGACCTTTGCCTTGTATTCCTTCAAAACCAGAGACATCGGATAGAGCGATATTTTTCTCCTGTGCATAATTAACGATCGCGTGTGCAATCGGATGCTCTGATTTCTTCTCAAGGGAGGCGACTATCGAAATAAATTCATCGTCTTTTAGGTTAGATAGGTTTTGTATATCGACAAGCGTGGGCTTTCCTTTGGTTATTGTTCCTGTCTTATCAACCACAACTGTGTTTACCTTATGGAGTTTCTCAAGAGTTGCCGCATCTTTAATTAAGATGCCTTCCTTAGCACCTTTGCCGACCCCGACAATAATTGCGGTCGGAGTAGCGAGACCAAGTGCGCACGGACAGGCGATCACTAGGATTCCCACAAAGGAGACGAGACCAAATGAAAGTGCCTGAGAAAATCCGAGATACTGCGACCCGACAATGAGCCATGT